>JAQUNP010000002.1 GCA_028717565.1 Patescibacteria group bacterium | reverse complement strand
ATACTCCTTTCTGTCAAGGAGCTCCCTGGAGCCCCCTGCAGGATAAGATGGGCATATTATGTTCCAACAGCACTTTAGTGTCAAATAAAAAAAGCAGTCCCACAAAGGAGATTTTGCTGGTGGTGCATTCTGGATGAAGTAGGAACTTATTTGAGAGAAAATAGATGGGATTTGAGCAAAGAAGAAGCGGGGTGGAACATTGCTGTCCCAGAGCCCGCCTTATAATGCCTTGTAGGCAAAGATGTTATAGCCGCAGCTGCCCGAATAGGGCTCGTAGTTAGGTAGCGCTGGTCCCAACTGGAAACCGAGTTTGAGGTAGAGTCCGAGGAAGCGGTCTTTGAGGTTGCCCTGTCTAACTTCTTCCAAAAACTCCTCGATGCTGTTGCCAGCAGTGTCCAGATAGGATTTGTACTGGCAACGGAGAGCCGAAGCCCGGTAGTCCAGCCCAAGCTCATTGGCGAGAGTCAGACTATTCTTAACCAGCTCTGTGCCAATCCCACGCCCCTGATACTCGGTCTCCACCGCGGTGGAACTTACGAGTAGCGTGTTGAACTCTCCGCCCTGCTCGTAAGCATCAAACCACGGCTGGTAGTATGGCTTACGTCTATCCAGCATTTGCTGAACCAAGACGTGCCAGTTGATGTTGGCAGGAACGCAGGTCGAGAACCCTCGCACTACTCCACTGTACTCGGCAACCCAGATGCCGAAGGTGTTGAACCTTCGTCTCAAAACCGCGTGAGTGGCTTGGAGCTGTGGGGTGTAGCTGCGTTTTTCAATCTCGAAGATGCGGGGAAGGTCTCCCTCAACCGCTCTTCGCACTTGGATAACAAACATCTTTTTCTCCAATGTTCAGAGCGGTTTGGATTTGGCAAAGCCACCGCTCAAGTTGGCAGTGTAGTATAAAAACTGGCTCTGGACAATACTTTTACTGCTGTTCGGTCTGGGGAATGGTCATCCTGTAGACGTTGTAAGTCCAGCCATACTGTTCATCCTTTTCAGTATCGATTATCTCCTGGGCATATCCGGCTTGGTTTGCCACATCTTCGAAATAAGCCAGATCACCCGAGTCGGCAAAAACCGCAAGTAGTCTTCCCCCCTCAGTCAGATGCGATTTGGCTTCTTGAAAGAAACGGCGCAGGGCGGCATAGTTCTCGTCTAACTCTGCCCGCTCTGCCATATCACGGGGAGCGAACCACCGGAAGGGAGGATTGCCGGTAATTAAATCGAACTTCTCTTCTGGGTTAACAGGAGAGAATAGATCACCTTGTAGAACCGTCATATTTTCCAATCCCAGTCTCTCGGCATTAGCTTTGGCACATTGTACTGCCGAAGGGTTGATATCTACAGCCAGCACCTCGGCACCCTGTTTGGCAGCCATAATTGCTTGCACACCAGAACCAGTAAACATATCTAAAACTTTCTCACCAGCTTTTGTCTCAGTGCTAACATTTTTTGCCAAAAGCAATGAGTCCCGTAAAACTGGCGAGAATACCTCTGGAGTAACGACTAACTCGCACCCTTCAACATTCACCGTTATACTCTCGGTACGATGAGAGTTATTTTCATACACAAAATCCTGCCACTTTTCCCTGCGTTCAATTTCTTCAGCAGACATTGAGGGCTGATAGTTCTCTGATTTTCCCATTTCTAAGTTTTCCATAACACCTTGGTTGTACACCAAAAATCTGCTTTGGTAAAGCATTTACTGGTGGAGCTGAGGGGAATGGGACTAGAATTGCCCTCTTATGCTTTTGGCCTTTTTCTCCCCCACCACTTCAGCTAGTTCCCGTTCAGTAGCACTTCTGACACCGGCCAAAGAGCCAAATTTTCTTATTAGCTTTTTACGTGTAGCCGGTCCCACGCCCGCCACCGCTTCCAATGCCGACTCCCGCATTTGTTTGCGCTTGATATTGGTATGGTAGCCAAGTGCAAAACGATGGGCTTCGTCACGAATTTGTTGTAGTAAATATTTGGCTGGTGAGTTTTTGGCCAACCCCAGTGGTTTCACCTGCCCATATACCACCACCTCGTCCTTGGCCTTGGGTGCGCTGTGATCCCCTTTCGCCATGCCAATTAACTTAAATTTGAATTTACCTAGTGCCTTGGCCACTACATTTGTCTGACCCTTGCCACCATCTATCAAAACCAGTTCGGGATACGTAGCAAACTTTTTATCCCCACTTTTTTTAGCAAACCGCCTGATTAAAACTTCCGCCATCGAAGCATAATCGTTACTCCCAACCACAGATTTTATTTTAAAGCGACGATACTTGGCATTTATCATTTTGCCCCTTTCAAACACCACCATCACCCCCACCGAATCAGCGCCTTGGGTATTAGAAATATCATAGGCCTCGATTCGCTCCAACTTTTTTAAACCTAATTTTTTCTTAAGCTCTGCTATACCCTCCGTTGCAAATCTTGTTTCCAAATTGAGCCGTTTTGCCACCTCTTCAAATTTTGCCGAAGCATTGGCACTGGCTATTTTTAAAAGACGCTTCTTTAGACCTCGCGTTGGCACAACTATTTTCACCCTATGCTTGTCTTTTGCGCTTAACCATTTTTCTAATAGAGAAGCATCTTTTGGCATTTCACTAGTTAAAATTGCATTCGGAGTTGTATCAATGTTGGCATAGTAATCACGCAAAAAACCAGCCAAAATTTCACTGGTAGTACTTTCGTACTGGCTCTCCATCACAAACGGCATCTGGCTCATTATTTTCCCACGTCTAACCTGCATCAGAGTTATCACGGAGCGGTTAGCTCTTGTTCCCACACCCACCACATCAATGGCTTCTCTCAAGGACGGACTGACCACACTTTGACTTTCGGCTATTTTCTTAATGGCTACTATACCATCACGCAACCGGGCTGCTCGTTCAAACTGACGCTGGCCGCTCGCTATTTGCATCTCCAGCTCCAATTTTTTCAAAATCTGACCGTATCTGCCACTCAAAAAATCTACTACCCGTTCAAATACTTTCCGGTATTCTGTCACCGAGATCTCACCCGTACACACACCTAAACATCGGCCAATGTGATAGTTTAAACACGGTCGACCAACTTTTTGCGCAGTACATAAAGGCAGCACACGCTGGAGCAACTGGACTGTCCGACGAGCGGAACGCGCATCCACAAACGGACCAAAATACTTGGCGTCGTCTTTTTGTGGACGGCGGACAAAACTAATCGTGGGGAAATCATCGCTTACTCCAGCTCGAATATACAAATAAGTTTTGTCATCTCGCATCACCACATTAAAAGGTGGCCGATGTTGCTTGATCAATTCATTTTCCAGTATCAGCGCCTCGATCTCCTTTTCCACTACAATCATCTCAACGTCTGCAATCCGCTTGACCAGCTCTCTGGTTTTGGGTGAGTCGCTATGATCTTTAGCAAAATACGACGCTACTCGCCTCTTAAGATTTTTGGCCTTTCCGATATATAAAATCTGGCCCTTATCATTCTTCATCTGATAAACACCGGGTCTGGTCGAAATAGTTTTAAGTCGTTCTTTTAAATTCATCAATCTCATTATACGAAGAAGGGGCGGCACGGAGCCGCCCCTCAGGATTTTTCCCAGATTCCTTGTCTCCCAATGACCCATCCCTCAGCCCATCGGTACTCTCGGGCGGGGTTGGGATATCGGGGCCAGCTTGAGGATTGGTAGACATCCTAACAGGCACGAGTGACTTTGTCATTTGGGGTTGATGCAAAGAATAGTATTCCCCTACGAGGAGAAGCGTCATCAACCATCTGCTCAAAGCACTCACACCACGAGACATCGCAACCTCTCCATTGTTTGTAGCTCAGGCAACAGAGCTAAACTGAGTCATGCATCGCTAGCTTTTAGTATCAATGCACGCTTGCGCCTAGCCCGGTGTTGCCAGCTCAAATCGCTGGTTACTCCGAAGAATCTGGTTATCCGTCAATGAACATGCTTCCAAAATAGCATGCCTTTCGGAGTTGTCAACAATTTTCTTTACCTAGAGCAGCTTTTTTAGATATTGTCCAGTGTAACTCTGCTTACTTTTTACAATCTCCTCTGGCGTACCTTCGGCTACTACCTCTCCGCCCAGATTACCTCCCTCGGGACCTAAGTCGATAATCCAGTCAGCCGTTTTAATCACATCTAAGTTGTGTTCGATAACCAGTACCGTATTGCCTTTATCAACTAACTTGTGCAGCACCGCTAATAATTTATTTATGTCTTCAAAATGCAACCCCGTGGTGGGTTCATCCAAAATATAAAGGGTTTTACCGGTGGCCTTGCGCGAGAGTTCGGTCGCCAGTTTAACTCGTTGCGCCTCCCCGCCAGAGAGCTGAGTCGCCGGCTGTCCTAGCTTGATGTAGCCCAAGCCCACTTCCTGCAACGTATCTAGCTTCGTTTTTATCCGAGGAATATTGGCAAAAAATTCTGCGCCCTCATTCACGGTCATGTCCAACACGTCAGCAATGTCTTTGCCTTTGTACTTAACTTGCAACGTCTCGCTATTGTATCGCCGACCGTGACACACACTGCATGGTACATACACGTCCGGCAAAAAATGCATCTCAATCTTTATGACACCATCGCCATGACAGTGCTCACAACGTCCTCCTTTAGCATTAAAAGAAAAACGTCCAATCTTATAACCCCTTTGTTTTGACTCCGGCAGTGCCGCAAACAGCTCGCGAATATAGGTAAAAACACCTGTATACGTGGCGGGGTTGCTCCTGGGACTACGGCCAATAGGTGATTGGTCAATATTAATCGCCTTATCTAAATGTTCCACTCCTTCAATTTTTTTGTGTGCACCTGGTGTCGCATACGCACCATGCAAATCTCGCGCCAACTTCTTGGCCAAAATTTCATTAATCAGGGTGGACTTGCCACTGCCCGAAAGCCCTGTCACACACACGAAAGTTTGCAGTGGAATTCCGACATCAATATCTTTTAAATTAAATTCACTGGCTCCCACAATCTTTAGCCATTTACCGTTCGGCTGCCGACGTTTTTTGGGAATCTCTATCCTTTTTTTACCCGACAAGTACTGCCCGGTTAAAGATTTGCTAGATTTGGCGATAGCTTGCGGTGTACCAGCCGCCACCAACTCGCCTCCATGTTTCCCTGCCAACGGTCCGACATCTATCACCCAGTCAGCTGAGTTAATAGTTTCCTCGTCGTGCTCAACCACTAATACCGTATTGCCTAAATCACGCAGCCGCTCCAAAGTTTCTATCAACCGCTTGTTGTCATGCTGATGTAAGCCGATTGAGGGCTCATCCAAAATATAAACTACGCCCGAAAGACCCGAGCCGATTTGTGTAGCCAACCGAATCCGTTGCGCTTCTCCGCCAGACAGAGTGCTGGCAGTTCTGTCTAATGTCAAATACTCAAGCCCAACGTTCTTTAAAAAACCAAGCCGTTCAGTGATTTCTTTAAGAATCTGTTTAGCAATCAACTTACTTTGCTCGGTCAACTCCAGCCCATTGAAGAAATCCACCGCTTCCCTAATCGGTAAGCTTGCTACCTCCACAATCGATTTATTCCCAACTGTTACCGCCAAAGCAGCTGGCTGCAACCGAGCACCATGACACTCCGGACAAATCCGATATTCCATATATTTTTCAATCTCACTTCGGATGTATTCTGAATCAGTTTCCTTGTACCGACGCATCAAATTGGGAATGACGCCTTCGAAATGAGTTTTGTACTCGTTCTCCCGACCAGTGGTGGACTTATACGTCACCACAACATCATCTGGAGCCCCGTTTAAGAGAATATTTAAATCCCGAGCCTTCAGTTTGGCCACCGGAGCGTCCAAATCAAACCCGTATTGTTTAGCCACAGCCATGAGCAACCGATGGTTCCATCCCCCCCCGCTGGTCATATTCGCCCCCCATGGCCTGACTGCTCCTTCAGAGATACTTAAGTTTTTGTTCGGTATCAAAAGATCTGGATTAAGCTCCATCGTCGTGCCCAGTCCGCTGCAGTGCTTACAAGCCCCATGGGGACTGTTGAAAGAAAACAACCGGGGCTCCAACTCCGGCATAGAAAAATTGGTTTTGGCACTAGCCAGCTTCTCTGAAAAAAACCATTCACCTTCGCCACTGGCATCGGTGACCTTCACTTTGCCATCTGCCAAGCGCAGAGCAGTTTCCAAAGAATCTACCAAACGAGCTCTGTCATCGTGGCTAATGCTTTTTAGATTCAACCTATCTACAATGACATCTATTGTATGCTTTTTATTTTTATCGAGCTCTATCTCCTCATCCAAATTCCTCAACGATCCATCTATCTGTACCCGAACGAAACCACCTTTGCGCAAATCTGCCAGCTCTTTTTCAAACCGGCCTTTCTTATCGACTACCACTGGAGCCAAAATCAAAGCCCGTTCTACCCGCAAATCCATAACTTTTGGAACAATCTGGTCAATGCTTTGACGCTCCAATACTTCACCCGTCGTGGGGTCGTGCGGAATACCTACTCGGGCATAGAGTAACCTCAAATAGTCATAGATTTCTGTCACCGTTCCTACAGTTGACCGAGGATTACTACCAGACGATTTTTGATCAATCGAAATCGCTGGGCTCAATCCTTCAATACTGTCCACATCTGGCTTATTGGTCAGTCCCAAAAACTGCCGTGCGTAGGCCGATAGCGACTCGACATATCGTCGATGACCCTCCGCATAGATTGTGTCAAAAGCTAATGAACTTTTACCAGAACCAGACAACCCCGTAATTACCACCAATTGGTTCTTCGGGATATCAACATCTATGTTCTTCAAATTGTGCTCGCGGGCTCCCCGAACCTCAATATTGTTTTTCATCTAAAAAACACCTTATGCTTCTATCTGCCCCCACTGCGCCTAGAAACCAAGCTGCGTAAGTAAATCTTGGATAAACCCTCCCGTCGGGTTCGATCCACATGGAGAACCCAAAATCACCAGTCCGAAGACATACAACGCCACTCCAGACAGCGCAGCGATCATCATACTCTTAGCCAAACCAATGCCAGTTGCCTCTCCGCCAGTTTGTCCTTGTGACATAGCGTAAACTATTCCCGCTGCCACTATCATCAAGACGGACAAGGCCCCCACAAGGTATCCAGCATTCACATACAAACTACACACCATTGCCGCGAATTCCGTCGTGGGCTGCCCACCAGTGGCCGCCTGAGCTCCACCAATGCTATATCCATACTGAGCCACCACCAAAATCGCAAAGAGACCCAGCATTGCCCAAAAACCATAAAGCCCGACTCTGGCCCATGTATATTTTGACTTGGTTTGCCGCTTGGTCATAGAAATTTTTACCTTTACGCGCCTAATACTACCCGAAAATCACCGCTTTTTCAACCCTATTTTCAACGGCTCTCCGCCAGCCGGCGGATTTTGAGCCGTTGAAGAGATTGGCACTTATTCTTTAATCTCAAATCCACACTCCAAACAAGTAGGGAATCCGGTTTTACTTTTTTCCACCATCATGCCCTTGCAAGTTGGGCAGGGTGTCGTCAGCGGCTTGTCCCACGAAGCAAAATCACATTTTGGATATTTACTGCAGCCATAAAAAACTTTGCCCCGCTTAGTCCGGCGCTCCACAATCTTACCTTCCTTACATTTTGGACATTTCATTTCCGGCAGGTTACTGGCAATGTTTTCAACATGTTTGCACTTAGGGTAGTTTGAACAGCCATAAAAGTCACCGAACTTGCCACTCCGTTTCAACATCGGTGCGCCACATTCCTTGCATTTTTTGTCTGTCACCTCTGGTTTGGTCCCGTTGCCACCCTCCATCGGCTCCGTGTACCGACACTCCGGAAATCCGCTGCAGGCCAAAAACCTACCGAAGCGACCGGTTTTAATAATCAAATCTTTGCCGCACAAAGGACAGGGCTTGCCCGCCTTTTCGTCACTCGGCGTTTGCTTCTCCACTTTTGCCTCCTTTTCTCTTACCTGTTTTTCAAAAGGTACCCAGAAATCCTTGATCAAAGGCACCCACTCTTTCTTGCCTTCCGCCACCTCATCCAAGCCCTCCTCCATTTCAGCCGTAAAATTGTAATCGACGATTTGCGGGAAATGCTCCACTAAGAAATCGTTCACTAAAAAACCTACCTCTTGCGGAACCAAAGCCCGCTGTTGCTTCTCCACATAAGTTCGTTCAATCAAAGTCGAAATGGTTGGCGCATAGGTTGAGGGTCGGCCAATGCCCATGGCCTCGAGCTGCTTCACCAAGCTGGCCTCATTATAACGAGCGGGTGGTTCAGTAAAATGTTGCGTAGGTTCTACTCCCATCAACTCCAGCAGCTCTCCCTGTTCCAAGGCTGGCAAACGAGTTTCTGTGAATGGCCACTTGTCCAACACTCGTGCAAAACCATCAAACTTAACCGTAGCGCCTGAGGCCTTGCTGATCACTTCACCCGAAGTCACCACTACATCTTGAGTCGCCAAAATGGCTGGGTTCATTTGGCTAGCCATCATCCTCTGCCAAATTAGTTTGTAAAGTTTCTTTTGATCTTCATCCAACTTTGCAGACAACTGAACCGGATCCACAGCTGGATTACTGGGGCGAATGGCTTCGTGAGCTTCTTGCGCACCCTTGGTTTTAGTTTTATAAAAAACCGCCTTGGCCGGTAGGTATTCCTTGCCGAAATTCTTGCCCACATAGTCCCGAGCTGCTGCTATACTACCAGCCGAAAGGTTAGTTGAATCCGTTCGCATGTACGTAATATAACCGGCCTCGTACAGCTTCTGTGCCACCATCATAGTTTTCTTTACACTAAAGCCCAATTTGTTACTGGCCTGCTGTTGCAAGGTAGAAGTCGTAAAAGGTGGTGATGGATTACGTTTGCGCTCACCCACTTTGACTTCCGTAACTGCATGCTCAAGCGCCGCTTTAACCGCCTCGACCAATCGAGTTGCCTCTGCTTCGGTTGGGATAGTGGCATCCTTGGCCACCACTACCTGCGTAGAAAATTCCTCCTGGGATGCAGTCCTAAATTTTATCTCAATTTGCCAAAATTCATCTGGCTTAAATGCTTGGATCTCCCGTTCTCGCTCCACGACCAAACGTAATGCAACTGATTGCACCCGACCCGCTGACAAGCCCCGAAAAATCTTTTTCCAAAGCAGCGGACTCAAAGTATATCCCACCAATCTGTCCAATACCCGTCTAGCTTGCTGCGCGTCAACCAAATCGAAATCTAATTCACGAGGATGTTTGAAGGCCTCCTCGACTGCCTCTTTAGTGATTTCATGAAAAGCCACCCGTTTGGCTTTATCGGCATCAACTTTCATAGCTTCCAACAAATGCCAGCCAATCGCTTCACCTTCTCGGTCCTCATCAGTCGCCAGATACAATGTTTGTGCTTCTTTTGCCAGATCTCGCAGCTTAGTCACCGTTTTCCGATTCTTTGTCGGAATCACATACTGGGGATAAAAATCTCCATCCACATTCACACCCAGCTTCGACTTAGGCAAGTCACGTACATGACCAAAACTGGCCTCAACTTTAAAGCCCCTACCCAAAATCTTTTGAATAGTTCTTGCCTTAGCTGGTGATTCTACAATAACTAAATTTTTCATTTCAGCGCCATAAACTTCCCCTGCCTTTTACCCACTAGTCCACGCATTTCCAGGTAGGTAAGTACGGCATTAACTTCGTGAACTGGCAAACGGGTTTCTCGAACTAGCTCATCAAGAAATTTTGGAACAGGCATAAGCGTTTTATAAACCAAACCCTGCTCTTCCGTCAAATTATCCTGTTCTACCACTCCGACAATATCCAAAATGTCTCGATGGGTTTTGACCACCCCAGCTCCTTCCGCAATCAGTTGATTCGGACCCACCGACATTTCCCCAAAAATCGAGCCGGGGACAGCCAACACCTCTCGGTTATAGTCCAGCGCCAGCTTAGCCGTAATCAGCGCTCCACTACTTTCCGGCGCTTCTGTCACTACTACCTTGTCAGACAGGCCCGCAATAATCCGGTTGCGTGCTGGGAAATGATGCGGCAACGCTGGCATACCAGTGGGGTATTCAGAAATTAAAAGACCCCCCGCATTTAAAATTTTGTGTGCCAATTGCAGATTTTTTGTCGGATAGATGCTCTCATCATCCAACCCTGTACCAAGTACCGCCCAAGTAATGCCTCCACCACCCAAAGCACTTTCGTGTGCCTGAGCATCCACCCCATAAGCTAATCCCGATACCACTACACATTTACCGGCGAGTTGACTCACTAGTTTATGTGTCACCTGAATTCCATATGCCGTGGGCTTTCTGGTTCCCACAATGGCGATGACTGGCAGCTGGTTTTGTCCCAAACGCGATACATCTCCCCGCACATATAAAACCTCCGGCGCATCAGGAATTTCTTTCAACACCGCTGGGTAATTTATACTCTCCTGAGTAATTTTATGAATATCTGTTGCCACTTGCATCTCAACCCCAATATAATAAAGAAGATGTCCAAGTCAAAAGACCTACTTATTGATATCGGCGTTACTCTGGTGGTCTTCACCGTTGCCGTCCTCCTGCTTGGATTTACGAACTATCAGAATAATAAATCTGATCAGGGGGTTACATTTCGCCAGCTGGAAACTGGTATTGCTCTTTATGAGCAAACCGTCGACAGCTCACTTTTTTTGATTCAATCTGCTGAAGACGCCAACTTGGTCTTCCCTGAGTTCAACGAACGAGTTAACTGGGCTCAAGAAGTAGTTTTGGGTTATATTGAGTATCCCCAACCTACGACTGGCTATACTTTGAAAGTGACCTCCGTCACCCGACAGGGGCCCCAGATTACTGTGAATTATCAGTTACTATTGCCGTCTGACGCCTCTCTCAACCTGACCGTAGTCACCCAACCAACCTTGTTCGTCGCGCTCAATCGAACCGATCTAGCGTCCAGCAGCCAGCTCACCATCCGCTTCCGCAATGAACTTACCAACCAAACCACCAGCTTAAGTGTTTCACCAGATGAAATTGTCTAAAAGTCTTACTGAAATTTCCATTTGGAGCATTGTAAAAATTATCGTTGTGCTCCTAGTCCTTTGGGGACTTTTTCTCATCCGAGATATTATTGCCATTGTTTTTATCTCCATCATCATCGCCGCGGCTCTGTCCCCTACTGTTGATAAAATGGCTCGCTATAAAATCCCACGAGCCCTCACAGTCGTGGGCTGGTACGTTTTAATCATCGGTGTTTTCGCAGGCATTATTTACTTCGTGCTGCCGCCAGTGATTACCCAGCTTCGTCAATTAGCTGAACAGCTCCCCACCTATTTTGCCAATTTCACTAATTTCGTTGAGCAGCTCCGAGAGTTTGGCATTCAGGCTCATCTTATCGATGGCTCTCAAGAAAACTTGACCGCCTTGTCCAACTTTTTAAATAATCTGACCAGCGAGCTCTTCTCCACCACCCGCGGCTTCATTGGCGGCTTTGTTGCCATGCTCACTGTTTTGGTCTTGACCTTGTATCTACTACTGGATGAAAACGGTATAAAAAAGTTCTTCGTCGCCTTACTGCCCATCAAACAAAAGACCCAGATTGTTGGCGTTGCCAGTAAGGTGGGACAAGGCCTCGGCTCCTGGCTTAGAGGTCAAATTCTCTTAGCAATTATTGTTGGTGCCGTAGTTTACATCGGCCTCCTTTTAATCGGTATTCCCTATGCTTTGACCCTAGCCATACTCGCTGGCGTCTTGGAGATTATCCCTATCATCGGTCCAATTGTTTCGGCCATCCCCGCCATTCTGATTGCCTTAACCATTTCGCCCACCATGGCTCTGGTCATTACCGGATTTTATATTTTGGTGCAGGAGCTTGAAAATAAGTTTTTGGTACCAAAAGTCATGCAGTATTCAGTCGGCCTGCATCCTGTCACTATTATTATTGTGCTCCTGATTGGTGCCAAACTTATGGGAATTATTGGCATCCTGTTGGCCGTTCCAGTCACCACGATGCTTCATATTATCCTGAAAGAATGGTCCACTATCGGCCGAGGGCGCATCGCCTAACAACATTTTTTAAAAAATAAAACCGCTCCCAGAGGGCGGTTTTAAAGTTTTTTAAAAAAGTTGGTTGACAGAGCAAAAAGCATCTATAAAATCGTGAGGTAGGTTGTTAAAACTTACCAGTATTCTGGAACTTAACAACCTATACAACTACAGTCAAAGGAGGTCTTTTATTGAAAAGATCCTTTTGGATTGCCATGATAGCAATCGTCTGGTTAGTGGCTGGTTGCAACTGCAACAACGGACCGCCACCGCCAACCGTCGTCGACCCACCTGATCCCATCAATATGGTCGGGAGAGAATTGTATCTCAACTACAACGCATCAGCTATGATGCGCCCGGCTTCATATACCATGTGGACCAGCGTGGGGAACATAGAGGTCTATGGAGGCGACGTAGTTACTCCTGGAGTAACCTACGTTTTTGCCGTACCCAAGACCGAAGGGCAACCATCTGCCCACATCTATCCCGCAACCTACCAGCAAGGTCGGTTGCTCATTGACGAGGATTTACTCGTCCCAATCCCTGTTCGGGAAGACACCACCTACTCCCACTCAGATGTCAGGTTTTGGAAAGTAAAACCAAACACTGACGTAGCTGCGCCATCCGTTCTCACAATCGAGTGGCAAGCTAGAGATGTAGAGGGCAATGCCTTCCCGTTTAGAAGATACTATCGTATTTTAGTACGATAGCACGCCTAGAGTATCTCAAGGAGTTTATGATGCGTCCAGTAATTTTTTTGTCACTCGCATTGATGGTTATTGCTCTTACCGCTTGCAGCGGAAACAGCACCATCACTCCGGATCCGGGCAATACTCAACCGCCAGCTATCAACGTTGACGTTCCCGACATCCCCGCCCCGGACGAAGAGCCCACCTCAACCACCATCAAGGTTGCCCGGCACGTGCCGACACCAACCCGCGATGGTACCAGTTTACCTGGTGACGGCCAGATCCAAGTGGTGGAGTACGAATACTTCATCACCACAATGGATGAGCTTTACAGCCGTGCGCCGTCGGCTCTCACCAACAACGACCGCGAGATGGTCGAGACCACTCTCAACCGAATCGCCTGGAACCTCTACCAACACCAGAAATCCACCAAGACTTCTGCCGAAGGCCTGGGCGATTGGGCCCACACCTTCCTCTGGAACAGCGAAGGAACTACGTTCTATCGCAATGTCCAAGGGCCTTGCTGGATCGGCTTGCTGCAGTACGTCGAGGTTTTTGACCTCTACGATCCCGATGACCCCGACAAGACACCTGTGGACGCCGACGTCTTGGCTGATTTAGCAGCATGTCTGAACACTAGTGCGACGCCCGGCTTTTTAGGCGACCGCTACAATACCGCGATGGTCAATCACGACACCGACGCCAGTACCAATATTGACCGGCCCTACGCCTTTGAGGTCAAGCTCTACTCCGTCGCCGCTAACGTCTTTAACCGACCCTACTACCAGTACGTCGCCGAGACCTGGTGGGCCGAATTGGCCGACGAATTCACTGGCGCCGAGTTCATGCGTCGCCTTATCGACAACCGCTTCTCCCTCTGCGTCTGGGATATGTCTGGCTATGCCGATGCTGCCGTTATGGTAGGTGACTACCAGTTCGTCGATTACGACTCCGACACTGACGTGGGTCTGACTCCTTTGTGGACCCCCGTCACTGACGAAGACGATGGTATGCTCCAGGAGTTGGCTGCGGATCGAATCAGCTGGGAAAACATCCCGCTGGGCGGCTTTGACTACACCAATCTTGGTTGGTGTTACCTACCCGCTCCGCTTTCGGCTCTTAAGCGATACGTCGCCCTGACCACGACGGCGGAGGACTTCTACGCAGAAGGTCTGACCAATCTTTTTGGCAATACCTTCAGACACCGGTCCTATGGCTACTACGGCTACGAGGACGCGGAGGCCCCAGACCTGCTGTTCGACGACAGCCAGTTCGGCGGTTACGCTCTGCTAGGTCTTGGCCATGCCAACCAGAACGACCTGAAGGGCAACGAGCCCGTTCTCTTTGATGCTATGGATGGACAAATTGAGTTTTTCCTCCAGCGGATCGAAGCAGACGCGCTCAACGACGCCGACATCGACGGCGACGGCACTCCGGACCATGGCTGGGTTCGTGATCAATACCGTGGCGGGTTTTTGGCCACCATCGGCGCCTACAATTTTGAGATTGCCGCCGAGGTTTTAGGTGGTTGCACTATCGGAAGCGAGGAGACCTTCCGGTATCCAGATAACCCCCTACCGTAGCTTACTACTGGCACTTGGCCGCCCCCTTCGGGGGGCGGCTTTCACTTATGCGCTGCGTCTTTCAGCTCATAACTAAGACAAGCCCCGGTTTCGATCGGGGCTTGTGCAAAACATCCCCCAGGGTCTAGGGAAAGAGCGGTGCGCGTTCCGGGTTGAGGTTGGCACAGATCTCCGCCTCGGCCTTACCCACCTGCGCGCCCCAGGCCTCCACGGTTGCCTCGTCAGCTTCGCATCGAGCCAGAACTTTATCCCCTTCTGCGGCGATTTGGTTCAGTCGTGCCAGCGCTTTTGTCCGCAACGTTGATAACCAGTTCTGGGGTGTACCAGAGGCCTTAGCGATTGTCTCTCGCCCTCCCCGACACCCCGCCGATCCGGTGGCCTCTACCAGCGTCTTCACACCGATAGCTCGATCAATACTCACTTCTGCCTGGCAGAAAGTTTCGAAGGACACAGTTTTCACCTCCTTGGGTACATATTCCTTTGCCTACAGCTCATGCTGTAACACCTCTATCCTATCACGAAGCTCGGCTGCTCGTTCAAACTCCAGATTCTTTGCGGCCAGATCCATCTCCTCCTCTAGCTCTTTGATAAGAGCGCTTAGCTCCTCCTCACTGGCTTGCTTAGCAAACTTGTTTAGCTCATCAACTTTCGGCACACCCTCATCGGCCGTCTTTACGCTGACACCCTTGATGGAAGAGGTAACTGTTGTCGGAACAATCTGATGCTTTTGATTATAAGCCATCTGTTTTTCACGCCGACGATCACATTCGTTCATCGCTCGTCGCATTGAACCGGTTACCACGTCTCCATACATAATCACTCTGCCCTCCGCATGTCGAGCAGCTCGGCCAAAGGTTTGAATCAGAGCAATATCACTACGCAAAAATCCTTCTTTGTCGGCATCCAAAATCGCCACCAGCGATACTTCTGGCAAATCCAGTCCTTCTCTCAACAAGTTGATCCCAACCAACACGTCATATTTCCCCAACCGCAAATCTCGCAAAATATCAATTCGTTCCAAGGTCTCCACATCACTATGGATATATTGCACCTTAATGTCAGCATCCTGCAAAAAAGCAGTTAAATCCTCTGCCATCTTTTTAGTTAAAGTTGTCACCAACACTCGCTGCCCCTGATCAACTCGCTTCTGGATCTCATGCATCAAATCATCCACCTGTCCCTTTATCGGTCGGACTTCCACCATAGGATCCAACAATCCTGTCGGTCTCACAATTTGCTCAACCACTTGTTGGCTCTTTTTTAGTTCCTCCTCTTTAGGCGTTGCTGATACATACACAACCTGTTTAATCAATCGATCAAACTCCTCAAATTTTAATGGTCGGTTATCTAGCGCACTAGGCAAACGAAAACCGTGTTCAATCAAAGTTTCCTTGCGCGATCTATCTCCCTCATACATACCGCGAATTTGCGGCAAAGTCATATGCGACTCGTCGATAAACATCAAGAAGTCATCTCCGAAATAGTCCAGCAAAGTTGCTGGCGGACTACCAGCTGGCCGACCTTCCATATGCCGAGAATAGTTTTCGATACCCGTTACGTAACCAACTGTTTGCAGCATCTCAATATCATAGTTCGTACGCTGTTCTAGTCGCTGGTATTCTAATAACTTGTTTTCTTTCTTTAAGACCTGCAGTCGAACTCTTAGCTCATCTCGGATCAGCTCCACCGCCCGTTTGAGATTATCCTCTGAAGTTAAAAAGTGTTTCGCCGGGAAAATCACTATTTCCTTAGGACTCTGGATAACTTCTCCTGTCAGGTAATCAATTTGAGAAATGCTCTCTAATTTATCGCCAAAAAACTCCAGCCGAAAGGCCTCCTCGCTATACGCTGGGAAAATGTCCATCACATCTCCACGCACCCGAAATGTTCCGCGAATCAAGTTTGTATCATTGCGCTGGTACTGCATCTGTGTCAGGGATTTCAAGACGGCATCTCGTTTATAATTTTTTGCCACCCCAAAATCTAAACTCATGTTTTTATAGATCTCTGGGTTACCCAAGCCGTAGATACAGGACACTGATGCCACGATGATAACATCGCGGCGGGTGAGTAACGCTTCAGTCGCAGCATTCCGTAAACGATCTATTTCGTCGTTGATCGAAGCATCTTTAGCGATATACGTATCGGTTCTGGGCAGATAGGCCTCGGGCTGATAATAGTCGTAGTACGACACAAAATAATGCACCGCATTATCCGGAAAAAATTCTCTAAACTCCGCCGCCAACTGAGCAGCTAGGGTTTTGTTATGCGCAATAATCAGGGTTGGCTTTTGAACCTCCTCAATTACGTTAGCCATCGTGAAGGTCTTGCCACTCCCGGTTACCCCCAAAAGCGTTTGATCCCGATACCCCCCATCCAAACCCTTCACCAATTGCTTAATGGCTTGGGGCTGGTCTCCTGCCGGTTTGAACTTAGAATGAATCTTAAATTTCATACTGCCTTATCTTAACATCTAAAAGGAAGCGGGCGCCGTAGCGCCCGCCCACAAAGTCCACCCCCTTTAATCTCTCACCTTCTACGCTCCAGGGTTTCGTCGGTCCACTGCCAGCCCTTGTGATGCTCGTCATCACCCATGATGTGAGAAATCCACACCACCCACCAGCCCTCACCCACAAAGACCCGTCCACTCTCGAACTCGTCGAGAAAATCCCAGACCTCAGAACCTGTTTCGGCCAGCTCCGTGGTTAAACCGAAGGCGTGATGTGTCTGACCGTACTTGTCCATGAAAGTTTCATGAGTCAACCGATATGGTGACATCAATGTACTCCCCACTCGACTGGCTAGATGGTTTTCCATCTGGTTCGCAGCAATTGGAACGTATCCTGAGATCCCACCGGAGCCGATCACTGGAAAACATGCTAGTAGCCATGGATAAACTCGTGCCAGTTCATCCATTACCCCCTTATTAACCAATACCGCCCCGAAGTGCCACGGCTCTTCGCTAGATGCTGCACAATGATCGATCTGCGCACTAATGTCCTCCACCGACACCTTGTTCGGGAAGGCCAAGGCACGCCGATCAAACATTTTCGATAGAGGCCTGATACTAATCCCTACCCCCAGACCGGGTAACATAAAAACTTCCTGTTCCAATACCCGAGCTGATAAATCGGCGATCATCCTACGGAATTCATCCGCAAACCCCTCCTTGGTCATTGCCGATTCGATCATACGTTGCGCAAGTTCCTGTGGTAATCGCAACACATCTGCCACGAGACCAAGACCATGCTGCATCCACCCAGCAATTTGCGTACCCAGATGTTGCAGTTGCGCATCCGACGTCGGTTGGAAAGTATTCGTCCCTTGCATGACGATACTCCAATATTAAGCTCCAAGGGGAGGTGGTAGTACACCAACGACTCCGCGCCTTCCCCAAGGGCAATCGTATCATATCTATCTATCTGTAGAAGGTCAATTCTGCTGTCTCGAATTGGTTTTTCTCCATCTGTCGATCTCCCCATGATGTCCCGAAAGTAGCACTTTCGGCACTTTATGCCCCTCAAACACCTCCGGCCGAGTGTACTGCGGATGTTCTAGATTACTTCCTTCCGAAAAACTTTCAAATTTAGCCGACTCGGGATGATGCAAAACATCCGGTATCAAGCGTGCCACTGCCTCCATCACCGTCAGTGCCCCCAACTCTCCACCCATCAACACAAAATCACCAACCGACATTTTTTCATCGATGTAATATTTAATTCTTTCATCCACCCCTTCATATCGCCCGCAAATAAATATCAGCTCATCATATCTCTGCAACCGCTTCACTTCTTTTTGGGTAAATCTTTTCCCACGCGGATCTAATAAAATTATACGACGCGTAATTTTATTACCCCGAACTTGCTTCGGGGCAACCTTGGTGACTGTCTTAATCGCTTTTACCAACGGCTCAATCTTCATGACCAACCCCGCCCCACCGCCATACGGAATATCATCCACGGTTTGATGGCGGTCTTTGGTGAACTTGCGCGGAGAAATCGTTTTCAGCTGAATCTGCTTCTTCTTCAAAGCGCGGGACATAATCCCTTCTTTAAAATAATCCTCCACCAACTGCGGAAAAATTGTAATAACTGTGAATTTCATACGCCCAATATAGCAGTATTTCTCCACCAGAGCCAGTTTTTCAGATATAGACCCGTCTCAAAACAGCCCCTTTCCTAAACCAATTTCTAGCCAATTTTTCGGCCTCTGGCGTAATATCCGTCACCAACAATTTCCGCCCCCTTCCTTTAGACAATTTCTTTTCGATTTCCGGATGTCGTTTTAAATAATCCGCTAGCTTTGCTGGCACTACCTCATCCTGCGAAATCACTTTCACGCCCTTACCCACCAGTTTACGAATCATACTTTTCAACCGCGGATAATGCGTACAACCCAAAATTAAACTATCAATTTTATGTTTCAACAACGGTTTCAAATATCCCTTCACAATCGGCTCTGCCCATTTTAATTCACCCTGCTCTACCAATGGCACCAATAACGGCGCCGCTTCCTGCCAAACCTGTATTTTCTTGTCCAACTTTTTTAATTCCCGCACAAATGCACCAGAGTTTACCGTTCCAGCCGTTGCCAGAACGCCCGTATTTTTCGCACCACTGGCTACCGCCGCTTCTGCCGTCGGGATAATCACTCCCAACACTCGCCGATCCGGATAATGCTTTGGCAGATAGTTTTTCTGGATTTTCCGCAAAGCTTGAGCTGACGCCGTATTACACGCCACAATTATCAGCTGACAATTTTGTTTAAATAGATATTCAACCGCCTCTTCTAAAAATTCATAAATCGTATCCTGCGACCGATTTCCGTACGGCACTCTCTTTGTATCTCCCAAATACACATAATCATACGCGGGTAACTTCTTCACCATTGCCCGTAACAGCAGTAATCCCCCTAACCCAGAATCAAATACACCAATTTTCATACCCTTAATTCTACACCAACCTAAACCTCCACCCCCAGAGCCCACCACTCTTTCATCTGTTGTCTTTTATATCTACGCTATATAGCGTCATTAGTCACTTTTCGTTCTGCCGGCCGCCCCAATTGCCCCGATTTTGTAATGTCTAGATAAGGGCTTCAAACAAAATAGGTGCCCGTTTGCAGGACACCTATTTTAAAAAAGTTTGAATTTAGTTTATTCCTCTTTCAGATCGTCTAGATCAGCAGAGGTAGTAGTTTCGGGCATATCAGCACTGGTCTCTTCTTCGGCAGGTGCTTCCGATGCACTCTCGTCACGAACCCGAGGACCCAAACCGCCTTCCGGCTCGATGATCTTCAAGTTCACTCGTGCATCGTTTTGTGCTCCCAAAACCCGCAGCAAAGTCCGCACTGCTTTGGCCGTACGACCATCTTTTCCGATGATCTTACCCATATCAGATGGGTCCACCGTTAGCTCCAGCAACACACCGCGCTCGTCGATTTTGCGATCGACCTTGACCTTATCAGGGGCCTCGACGATGGCTTTCACTACGTATTCAACAAATTCCTGATCTTTTTCAGCCATATTGTTCCTTAAACTTGTTTAACTGATATAAATAAATATTACTCTTGTGGATTTTCTTCGTCAGCCGCGGTCTCTTCTGGCTTTGCCTCCTCCGCAGCCGGTTCAGCCGCTGGCGACTCTTCTGCCTTGGGCTCATCGACTGGCTCGGCTACCGCTTCTTCCGCAGCTGTAACAGCCGGTTCGGCCTCGGTCTCTGGAGCTACCTCTTCTGAAGCAGCTTCAGCCGGAGCCGCAGCCCCTTCCTCCGGTTTTGGCACCTCGGGCTTCTTTTCTTCTACCACCTTCTTCGGCTTTCTCTCGGGCCCGATATACACCGGCAAATCAAAACCGTTTTTATTTAAAATCTTAGCCACAGTATTGGAGGCCTTAGCCCCATTTTTTAGATAAGTGGCCACTTTTTCTTTATCAAAAACAAACTTCTTATCAGAAGCTGTGGGTTCATAATACCCTAAAATCTCCACCACTTTACCCTTGATGGGCGCGCTGTGTTCAGCTACCACGAGTCGATATTTGGGCTGATTTCTGCGTCCGGTTCTAGATAATCTGATTACTAACAAGATCTTGAAAGATAAACTGAATATACGAAGTACAACAGCTAGTTAACTATATTGCCCTGAAAATGTCAACCTCCTCGGGCTTTTTGTTGGTCTGGTATTGCCAAAACTGACCTGTTTCACCTATAATATCCGCAGGTGTATGAAAATTGACGTTAAAAAACTTGCCAAGGGGAAAGTCGGAACTACCTCCAGCCATCAATTGGAGGAAGAAGTGACGATCACCGACGCCATTACTGCGCCTGTTCAGGGACAAGTGGTCTTAACGCGAGGGGAAACTAGCATTACCGCTCGTTTTGATATCACTATTAACATTAATATCAACATGCAGGAGGGCGAGGCTCATCGGCAACAAATTCCGCTTCACTTTGACCGCGAATACCTACTCACCCCTCGAGACGATGAAAATACCCTGCAGATATCAGATGACGTACTCGACACCAATCTAGCCGTTATTCCCGAAGCCAAAGTCAATCTTCCCCTGCAGGCCTTCACAGACGATCATATAGAATAAATACTAATCAAGGACTCCTAACTATGGCTGCACAACCCAAAAAGAAAACTAGTAAGGTTCGAAGCAAGACCCGTCGCGCCCACAGGCACGACTCCATTCGCAATGATAAATTATGGCAAAGTGGCATGCTCCCCAAAAAGGAGCGCCGGGAGCTTTTTGCCCAGTACCGCCGACGCAAAGGTTTAAAGGCCACGACTCCAGCCGAAACCACGCCAAAAACGACTAGCACCCCCGCGGAAGCTACCGCCAAGTCCACTGCCAAGCCCGCGACTAAAAAACCTGCAACCAAAAAAACTACACCGACTAAGAAAAAGGAATAAGCATGGCCTCTAACCGGCATTTCGCAAGAATCCTGGTAATGCAATCGCTTTACGAGTGGCAGCAGCGAGAAAACTTGGCATTGTCAGACATCATCGCCCGCCACCTAGAAAAACACGAGTTTGAAGAAAACAATCTCACTTTCATCCACAAGCTCATCGCGGGAGTCGAAAAAAACCTAGAAGAAATCGACCAAGTCATTACCGTTTCCGCTCCCGAATGGCCCATCCCACAAATCGCTCAGGTAGACCTTTCCATCCTGCGTTTGGCCATTTTTGAACTTCTGTTCGATGACGAGGTTCCCCCAAAAGCAGTCATCAACGAGGCCGTCGAACTGGCCAAGGCCTTTGGTGGAGAAAACTCATCCAAATTTATTAACGGGGTTCTGGGCACGGTTTTCAGAAACTCCGCCAAATATGACCCTGCCGACGACAAAAACAAACCAACTCACAAGTAATGGACCCCGCAGAGAATTTTAGAATTTGTTTTAAATAATGCGATCCGTAGTCATACGAGCTGAAAAATTCTCAAACCGAAAGTAAACAATTTATCGTAAAACACTTCCAAAACAAAAGCATTATTTTCTAAAATCTTCTACAGGGTGGATTTTTCTGGACTAGAAAAACAGATTGGGATTTCCTTCCGAGACCTCGAATTCTATGAGCGGGCTTTTACGCATCGCTCCTATCTCAACGAACATCCCGAAATTGATGCTCATAATGAACGGCTAGAGTTTTTAGGCGACGCGGTGGTAGAACTCATCGTAACGTCTTTTCTATTCAAACACTTTCCCGATAAACCAGAGGGCGAACTCACTGCTCTAAGAGCTGCCATGGTTAGACGCAAAACCCTAAGTGAAATTGGTCAGGAGCTTGATTTTGAAAAATATCTACGGCTCTCCAAAGGAGAAGCAAAAAACACCGCCAAGGCCAAGGCCTTGATTCTCTCTAACACAACTGAGGCCTTTATTGGTGCTCTGTACCTAGATTTGGGGCTTGAAATTGTCGAAAAATTCCTAACCAACTATTTACTTCCCAAAATCGAGGAAATCATGAAAGAGTCCAGGCATATCGACGCCAAAAGTCACTTCCAAGAAATCATCCAAGAGCGTCAAGGCATTACTCCCCACTACAAAATCGAATCCTCGAGCGGACCCGACCACAAACGTAAGTTTACCGTTGGTGTGTATGTAAATGACGAGCAGCTCGCTACTGGCGAGGGCTCCTCCAAGCGCGAGGCCGAAACCGCTGCTGCCGCCAAGGCCCTAGAGAAATTTAACTAAGCCCGCATCCACATTTAAAAGAAAGAAGGCCGAGTCATAAAACCCGGCCCGTGTTGGCTTCGGAAGGAATCTGCCCAGAAGCCTAAGGCCAACCAATGTCCAGCTCCAACTTACTGAAGTATCGCGTCTCGGGAGGCGTAACCGTTTTTTGGGACACCTCCTCCACCACTAGCTCCTCGCTTTTTTCGTCAAAGCGAATCAAAAACGCTTTATGGAAGACGAGACCTGCGTCAGGAGATGCTGGATGGCCACAGATAACCCAGAATCCTTTGTTGCGGTATTCTTGCGCCAGAACCAAACCAAGTTCATCGGTGCTGCCCATGACCGGATTGCCCCGGATACGTTCATACGGAAGTGGCGATCGATAGCCATGCGCATACTGCCTTGACCATGGGAACATGTAGTCAGGCGAAAAATTAACTTCTCCGCAACGAGGGAAACATCCGCCCGTCGGTTCCTGTCTGATTGTTTCCCACTCAGCGTTCCATGTCATACACGGCCCCCGGACAACCAGCAGCACGTCTTTTTTGTACTCCGCCGGGATGGTTGTGGCAGGAACAGAGAACTCGAACTGCTTCTCTCCAGGCCGATATAAGTGCACCTGTCCCAAATGTTCAGGAGCACCAGCCACATTGCGCAAGGTCACTCGTACATCACCTTGCCGCCCGCTGCCACCGCTCCCTACTAGAGCGCCCTTCTCAATATAGGGCAATAGTTCGCCGTCATCAGTAAGTGTACAACACCGATACAACGGCTCTGCGCAAGTCAGTATCTCTTGCCGAATTCGTCCAGCTTTTGGGTTCCAAGTGAACCTCACCCGTCTCCCATCGCCTAGTGACAAAACCAGTGGGGTATCCGAGCTAAGAACCTTCTCCCTGTTCTTTTCTTGACCCGTTTCTTTGCACCAGCGGCACGGAGTGTTGCGATTATAGTCCCCATCCTGTGGGTCGCCCGACTCATACGAACCCTTACCGTGACAACTGGAGCAGGTCACCCTGTCCGGCATACGAACCTGTATAGACCAGTCCGTAAACTCTTGCATCTGGGAATCTGAAAGCATCCCCAGATCGAACACAAAACCTTGAGCCCCCATGGAGAGCCTCCTTTAATGTACCAGAATGCTTTTATTGTACCACTACGTGAGCTCATCAAAAATCCGATCCAACTTGTACTCTTCCTCTGGGTTGGAAAACTCTAAAACTATTTGTGGAATCTGGCGGATCTCCAACCTTTCTGCCAACCAGCTTTTCAATTTTGGCAGAGCTTTTTGCAAATGTGACCACAAGACCTTGGCGCGCCCTTCGGTTGGTTGGGGAGTGAAACTAATCCAAACCGTGGCCTGCTTGAGATCAGAAGTCATCAATACATCATCAACTCCAATCAGCTCACTAATCTCCATATCTTGTCGTAAGTTCATCATAAAAACAGCCGTTTCGGCCTGAAGCAATGCCTTTAATCGCTCTTGTCGCATCCCTCGCATAAAAAAGTTACTCCTGCAAATCTACTTTGCGATACTCCACCCGTTTAAAAGTTGCCTTATCGCCTTCCTGAACCTTGGCATCGGTTTTCATCTCAAAACCGAAATCGTCACCCGCTGTCGCCGCCTCCACCTTATCAGCCAAATGATGAATCTGGTTAACAACTCCCTTGCCCACCTCCTGTTTGTCGCGCCAGAAACTCACTTCATTGCCACTGCGCGCCTTACCAGCCACCATCTTCATACCAATAATCTTTTCCGTTTTAGTATCACGAAATACTTTCAAAACCATTGCCTCACCCATTTCTACTTCCACTTTTTCGGGCTCAATGGATTCTAACAAAATCTTCGTCAAATCATCTGTGAGCTCGTAGATAACATCATATGTCAAAATCTTTATATCATCTCGCTTGGCAATACTTGCTACCGACGGACCAATGTTTACCCTAAATCCGACCACAAAAGCATTTTTACCGGCCGCCGCCAACACATCATGTTCAGCGATATTGCCCAATCCTTCAAAAATAATCTGAATCGAGCCCTTGTCGGTCTTAATCTTAGCAAGTTGGTTTTTGATAGCTTCCAACGAACCTTGAACATCGGCTTTCAACACAATACTAATATTGTTTGAATGCGAGGCCTTAATCTGCGAAGCCAACCTCGATAAGTCCGAAGTTTTGACAGTCGCCTTGCGTACAGTGCCCGCTTTGACTGCTTTCAAGGCCATCTGTTTGGCCTCTTTGTCACTAGCCACCACTTTCACCGCCTCTCCTACACTTGGAGCGTGAGCGAATCCGGTCATGCGTACCGGCGTAGCTGGTCCCGCCATTTTGATTCGTTTGCCCCTGTCATCCTCCATCGACCTAACCTTACCTGTATGTTCACCTATTACAAAAGGATCGCCCACCTTTAACAAGCCTTGCTGCACGATAACTGTAGCTTCAATCCCAACCTTGGGATCCTGTTTTGACTCGATTACAACGCCTAAAGCCGGGCCTTCTTTCCGCGCTTTTAAATCCTGCAGATCGGCTGTCAACAACACCAGATCCAATAATTCATCCACACCCTCACCGGTCTTGCCGGATACGCCCACAATCGTATCTTTGCCACCCCATTTGGGCGTAATAATATTATGCGCTGCGAGCTCCTGCTCTACCCGTGCCACGTTGGCTTCGGGCTTATCCACCTTAGTAATAGCCGTTACAAACGGCACCCCTGAAGCACGGATCAACTCAATCGCTTCAATCGTTTGGGGTTTTATGCCCTCATCGGCGGCTACAATCAAAATTACGATATCAGTTACCTTGGTGCCTTGAGCCCGAATGGTCGAAAACGCCTCATGACCCGGAGTATCCAAAAAGGTTATGTCTCTACCCTTATAGTCCACTTGGTAGGCGCCAATGTGCTGTGTAATCCCACCGCTTTCGCCTTCTGCTACCTTCGCCGAGCGGATATAGTCCAGTAGAGAAGTTTTGCCGTGATCTACATGCCCCATCACTGTCACAATCGGAGCCCTGGGTTCACCATCAACATCAATTTTGTTATCCGCCACATCAACTTGCACGGCATCATCCGTTTTTTCCTGACTCACCTCAAAGCCCAAATCATCAGCTACTACCGCAGCAGTTTCATAATCTATATTGTCATTCATGCTGGCTAAAACACCATTTTTAAGCAGTTGCTGAATCACTCTTGTTACCGGTATACCAAAAGCGTCTGCCAGCTCTCGTACTGTCAAAATATTTGGTAATAATATTTCCTTTTTCTCGTCCATGTAAAATTTATTTGTAATTACAAAGGGCTACTTGTTTCTATTGTACAGCAGCCCCTTGATAAAAATCGTGTTTAATAAAGCCAGAGTGGCTTTTTTACTTGTTCATCGCTTCCACAATTCTGGCTGCTGTCACTTTACCAATACCCGGCAGGGCCTCCAACTCCTCTTGGCTTTTGCCCTTAAGATCTTTGATGCCCAAACCAGCTTCGCGTAGTTTGTTGATAGCACCACTAGAAATCTTCAAAGCATCTAATCCGTCATCAGTTGGTCCGCTTTCACTAGGTGCAGCCATGGCACCGGCCTCCTCCACCTTGGGTGCTGGAGCTTTAGTCATGGCCTTTAAGCTCAAGCCCAGCCGATGGCTTTCCGGACCTAAATCGATAACTTTCAGGGTCATTTCTTCGCCTTCCTTCACCACATTTTCTGGGCTACTGACATGTTCATGAGCTAGCTCCGAAATGTGAATCAAACCATCCACCCCTTCAGACACATCGTCAACTTTCTCCGTCAGCTTCACAAACACACCAAACGGCATAATTTGAGTCACTTTTGCTTTCACAGTTTGACCAATCTTAAAGTGCTTAATGACATCCAACCAGGGATCGGTCGTCAGCCGTTTCATCGACAGTGAAATCTTGTCATCATCAATACCGATAACCTGCACTTTCACACTATCTCCGACCTTGGCATACATACTGGGATGCTCCACCTTGTCCCACGAAATCTCAGAAATATGCACCAAGCCCTCGAGTTGACCGACTGAAACAAAAATCCCAAAATCCACGACACCACTTACCCGACCTTCCAGCACATCACCCACTTTGATATCGGATACCAACTCTTCGAACTCTTCCTTGCGCGCCGAACGTTCAGAGAAAATAAGTTTGCTGGAATTTTTGTCCAAGTCCAAAATCTTCACATGCATCTTCTCGCCCTCAAATTTGGCTAAACGCGAAAGAATCTCGTCCTTATCATTACCCACGCGAGGATAATTTTCGGGTGCCAACTGAGAAACTGGCAGAAAACCACGTAAACCATCGGCCTCCACAATCAAACCGCCACGGTTGGCCTCCACCACTTTCACATCAAACGCCTCCTCGGCTTCGAAACGTTTATACAAAGCGTCCCAGCCCTCCTGCTCCAAAGCGTCTTTCAAACTCAATATCATAAACCCATCGTCGTTCTCGGTCATTAATACACTAGCCGTAACCTTGTCTCCTGCCTTTAAATTAGGTGCCGCGATGCCACCTTCGGCTAGCTCTTTATTAGAAATAATGCCCACAAACCGACCGTCATCGATATCTATCCATATCCGGTTCTTGGTGACTGCTGTGACTACGCCAGATACCAAATCACCAGCTTCATAAAGCTTTAGATTGTCTCCTGCCTTCTCGAGCAGATCCGCAAACGGATTAATTTGAGTTTTAGTTACCATAGTATTACTGACGAGCCCAAACTGACCCGCCTTGAACATTTAATGATATACCTACATGTAATAAGAACTATATGGAGGCAGTATAGCCGTCTTCCCTGAAGCAGTCAATAGATTACAGGCGCTGGAAAAGCGCTTCTGGCCTTGCCACCGTATCACCCGCAAACACTTTCTCTATCTTGGCAGCGGTCTCTGGCATAAATGGCCGAATCGCCCCAGCCACCCAGCGCAAACGGGGGATATAGCTTAAAACTTTTTTTGTTCTTTCCTCGCCTACCAATTTCCACGGCTCATCATCATCAAGTCGTTTGTCCAAAGCCCCGATCTCTCCCCAAATCACACCCAGAGCTTCATCCGGCCGATAGTTCTTTAAGGCCTCTTCTATTCTGGCGTCCAAACTATCATCCGCCTTGGCTACTCCGCTCAAATCCACATCCTCCGCCAACTTCGCTACTCTGGAAACCAGATTGCCTAAACCATTAGCCAAATCGGCGTTGTACTTTACATCAAATTTCTCAACGGAGATATCTCCATCATTTCCAAATGCAAAGGCGGTTAAGAGCAAATACCTCAATCCGTCCACCCCATATCTCTCGGCCAACTCCATGGGCTCCAAAATATTGCCCAAGCTCTTGCTCATCTTCTGCCCGTCAATACTAAAGAAGCCGTGAACAAACAAATCTTTCGGCAGCTTCATCTTGAGCGCAATTAAAATTGCCTCCCAAACTAATCCGTGAAACCATAAAATATCCTTGGCCAAAAGCTGCAAATCTGGCGCCCAAAACTCCTGCTTGTTCTTCACAATTTGAGTGGCTGAAAAGTAATTCAAAAGCGCATCTACCCATACATATACCGTGTGAGTCTCGTCCCATGGCACCTTCACGCCCCAGCTCACCCCAGTGCGCGATATCGAGATATCCTCTACCCCGGCTTTGATTCGGCTTAAAATTTCTTCGCGCCGCTCCTTTGGCAACACTCTATAATCATTATTCTCCAAGGCCTGTAAAACCTGAGGTGCCAATTCGCTTAGTTTCAAAAAATAATTCTCTTCTTCTTGTGCCACCAGTTCGGCATTCGGATGCAGTTCGCATTTACCGTCCTTGATCTCGGTAGAGGTTAAATATTTTTCGCACCCCACACAGTACATACCCTTATACTGACGCTTTTCGATAAGACCTTGATCATAGAGCTTTTGCAAAACCTCCTGCACCACCGCGGTGTGTCGAGGATCGGTTGTACGAATAAAGTAGTTATGCGAGATGTTGAGCTTCTCCCACGCTCGCATGTATTCCTGAGCGATCTTGTCCACAAAGACCTGGGGATCCTCACCTGCCGTTTCTGCTGCCTGGGCCACCTTGGCTCCATGTTCGTCAGTACCTGTTAAAAAAAAGACCTGGTCATCACCCAGTTTCACTCGCCAATAGCGCGCAAACACATCCGCCGCTACCGTTGTATAGGCATGGCCAATATGTGGTCGATCATTCACATAATAAATTGGGGTGGTTACATAAAACTTTTCCATACAAACATTCTACTCCAAAAAATCCTTATTGGCATTATATAAATCCTTCTCTCCTTTTTGCCCCCACCATTTAATAGAAGGTCGCTGTTCTATATACAAAGAGGCCCCGTTGGAGAGATTAGCTATTACCAGATGAGGATTGATGGACAAATCTGAAGTAGCATGTTTGATTCCGGTTTCCTTATATATTACATAGCTACCGGAAGAGTTTGTGTAAAGCTTCAGATGGGAATCAATCCCATCTGGTTTAGCTCAATCTCGACCGGGGTGTCTTTTTTTCCACCTTTTTGGACAAGCAAAAAGGTGGGATTGGTTAAGCGCAATTCGGCGCTTGGTTCTAATATGCTTTTGCAAACACGACTCGGCCGCCACTGGCTTTGCCAGTTAGGATGCATTTTCCCTTCTCGGCCTTTTGCTTAAACGGAATGCAGCGAATGGTAGCACCAGTTTTTTCTTGGATCTCACGCTCCACTTGGCTGTCCCCGCACCAATGAGCCAACACAAAATGTCCACTCTCTAGCAAGGATACAAACTCATCCCAGCTATCAGCAGTTTTGGTCTTGGCCTTTTGCATCTTTTCTGCTCGCTGTAGCATCTCGGCTTGGATTTCACCCAATACATCCGCTACTCGTGCGCCCAGGTTAGTTAGAGCCACTTCTTCTTTCTCACCTGTGTCCCGCCGTACCAAAACCGCCCGCTTGGCCTCCATGTCCTTTGCCCCCAATTCAATTCGTAGTGGAATACCCTGCTTTTCCCATTTGAAAAACTTGGCACCTACCCGCTCTTCACTAGTATCCACCAAAACTCTCACCAACACCTCGTTTTCCAACTCATCCAGTATTGTGTCGGCCTGGGCCAGAACCGCCTTGTCTGTCGCGGCCTTACCGGACAACACCGGCACGATTATTACCTGTGTTGGAGCTATCATTGGTGGCAAAACTAGCCCTGTGTCATCACTATGTGCCATCACCAAACCTCCAATCATTCGAGTACTCACACCCCAGCTGGTCTGCCACACAAAGCTCTGCTGACCACTTTTGGCATCAGCGAAAGTAATGTCAAAGGCCTTGGCAAAATTTTGCCCCAAATTGTGCGAGGTACCCATTTGCAAGGCCTTGCCATCCTGCATCATGGCTTCCACCGTATAGGTCTCCTTAGCACCAGCAAAGCGCTCGTTTTCAGTTTTCCTACCAGACACAACTGGAATTGCCAGATACTCCCGCATAAAATCTTCATACATTTTTAGCATCATTAAAGCCCGCTCATCCGCTTCCTTTTCCGTTGCATGTGCAGTGTGACCCTCTTGCCACAAAAATTCTGTATTTCTCAAAAACAATCTCGGCCGCATCTCCCACCGAACAATATTTGCCCATTGGTTAATGAGCATCGGCAGATCTCTGTGTGACTGTATCCAATTTGAAAAGGCATCATTAATAATTGTTTCCGAAGTCGGCCGCACCACGTATGGCTCGGTCAATTTTTTGCCGCCGGCGTGAGTCACCACCGCGATCTCCGGGGCAAAACCTTCCACGTGCTCCGCTTCTTTCTGCAAAAATCTTTCTGGAATCAGCAGAGGAAAATAAGCGTTTCTCACTCCCGTCGACTTAATCAGATCATCTAACACCTCTTTCATGTTTTCCCAAATCGCATACCCATTGGGCTTGATGATCATACAGCCTTTAACCGGCGAGTTTTCGGCCAAATCCGCCGCTCTAATTACGTCCTGATACCATTGGGCATAGTCCGCCTCTCGACTAGTTATACTTTTTTCACTCTCGCTGTTAGTTCCTTTTTTACTCATACCCTGTAGAAGATTTTAGAAAGCAATGCTTATGATTATGCCGTATCCGAACCACTATCCTCATTATAACCCCGAGGATGTCCAATGATCGCTGGTATGCTGTAGCATTACTACACAATCATTCTAAAATTCTCTACGGGGCATAAACCTATATTAAACTCCCCGAAGTGATATGAAAAGCTAATCTGAGAGCATCTCTCCTTGCATCTTGAACAGGCGGCGATAGTACCCACTTCGCTTCATCAATGCCTGATGCGTACCCTGCTCTATAATCTTACCCCCCTCCAGCACCAAAATCCTGTCGGCCTTTTTCACAGTAGACAGCCGATGCGCAATGATAATTGCCGTCCGGCCCTTGATCAATTCCCACATCGCATCCTGAACCATCCTTTCATTTTCACTATCCAGTGCTGACGTTGCCTCGTCCAAAATTAATATCGGAGCATCTTTCAAAAGCGCCCGAGCAATACCTAAACGTTGTTTTTCGCCACCCGACAGCCGGACCCCTCGTTCACCAATCCGGGTTTTGAATTTACTACGCAGAGACATAACGAAGTTATACAAGTTCGCCACTTGGCTAGCTCTCGCCACCTCCTGATCCGTTGCCCGGGGATTGCCATAGCGTAAATTATATTGGACAGTGTGATTAAACGTAATCACATCTTGCATCACTGCCGAGACCTGCCGCCTGAGTGACTGCTGCGTTACACTTTTGATATCTTGACCATCCACTAATATCCGTCCTTTGTCTACGTCATAAAAACGTAGCAGCAGCTTAACTAAAGTCGATTTGCCCACACCCGAAGGCCCCACTACAGCCACGATTTCCTTTGGCTTAATATGCAAATTGAAATCTTTGAAAATCGTCTTTTCACCTTTGTATCTCCTACCTCCCTTATATACAAATCCTACATGCTTGAACTCAATTCTCCCCTCTCTCACTGCCAAGGATTTGGCATCTGGCACATCTGTAACCTTATCCCGCTTGTCCCAAACCATAAATAATCTGCCCACAGCTACCAGGCCGACTTGAATACTGTCATAAATCTGCATCACCCGCCCCAGTGGGCCTAAAGCTCTACCGAGATAAGCAATAAACAATACCAAATCTCCCACCAAAAGCTTTTGAGTTAACACCAAATACCCTCCAAAGCCGTATACCCAAGCGTAAATTACAATTTGCAAAAAATCTCTGGCCAAACCACTCCAGCGCATGAACATCTCTTGTCTCAGCCGCAACCTCATAATCTGACTCTGCACAGTCCCCAGTCGTTTCAGCTCAAAATCCTCGCGCGCGAATTCACGAATCAATTGATAGTAACTGATATTTTCAAAAAATGTTTTACCCTCCTGTTCGGCCTTGGTCCGAATCTTTTTTTGCCACGCCCTCATGATTTTGGCCCGCCAAATCGACAGCCCCACATACATTGGCGCCACCGCAATAAACACTGAAGCCAAAATCTTGTTAAACACAAATAACACCACTCCCGCTACCACCAGGTTAATAACCAGTGGCAGAACATCGACTATCAAGGACTGTAAAATCCCAAAAATCTCTCTGATACCGCCATAAACCCTCTCGCGTATCCAGCCCGGCGGAGTTTTGTCAAAAAACGATATCGATAACTGCTGCAACCGCTCAAGAGTTTTATACGAAAACAGAATCTGCGCTCGGGTACCAGTCAAAGACATCACAAAAAACTTGGCCTGTCCCGCTGTGATAGTGATTAAATCAATGCCAAAATAAATAACTACCCACCACAGCAAAAACAGCACTCCATTCTCGGTCGGCAAGAATCTGGCAAAAAAAGGACTGGCTTGGCCAGTAGTTAAAAAGTTCACTAACTCGCGATAAAACCAGGGGGCTACCAAATCTAATAGCGCCACCAAAACCGACAAGCCCAACATCCCCCACAAAGCAGGATGAAGTGGCTTGGACTCAAACCAAATTCGCTTAATTTCTTTCATGAAAAAATTAAAAATACACTCCAATTCTACCAGCCACCCAAATTCGCACAATCGCGACAAATCCGACTCAATTTGTTAAAATGTATATGTAGTCGCCAACCGGCGACTGTTTGTATACCTAAATCAACGGCTCAAAACTTGAGCCGTTGATTTTATCATCTCAATTAATTCAATGGTCTTAATACCGACTGTCTCGAATCGCCGTTTGCGAGTCCATCCAGATAATGCCCACGCCTATTACAAATAGGGCAAATTTCAGTATCCAGCCAATCACCGGAATCAGTCCCAACACAGTATAAATCAGCACTCCCAGCACTAGCGCTCCGAACTGTCTACCCCGATCGGTATCTTTGTATTTCACCATATAGCTGCCGATTGCCATCGACACGGGAATACTCGCCAAAATCATCACGATTGTAAATGCCAACATCATGATGATAGACACCGGTAAGCCAAACCCAGTCAGCGCGATAATCACCGCCAATACTGGCACCACAATCAAAAACACAAGACCCTGCCATAATGCTGTCCAATGTTTCTTCCTAGTGGTTTCAACTATACGAGGAAGATATTTAGGCAAAAGCAAAAGCAAAAGTCCGCCCATAATCAGCACTCCGACTATCGACCAGACCGCCTCAGCGACTGCCGCTATCGGAAACACAAAAGCTGCCGCCAAAGGCCAACTGGACTTGGTGCTAATAGTTTTGTGAAACTCAATCTCTTTGGCCACTTCTGCAAACTCATCACTTTCCCGGAACGCCCAGTAATCCAGCTTACCGCCGATCTTAGCACCATCACCAAACGTCAGCTTGCCATCCTCGTACCGCAAATCTGCGTTGCCACCAATGTCCCCTTTGATAGTTGCATCCCCAAAACCAGCTTTCACGTTCCCCAGCACTTTGCCCGACATCGTCAGGCTGCCAGCTCCAACAGTCAGGTCACCCCTAATCACAGCTGTATCGGAAACGGTCACCATTCCACCACCTACCAGCACATCGTCATTAACCGTACCACGAATTGTTACCTGTCCGGCCCCAATTCGCAGATCATCGCCCACCGTGCCATTAATATACACATTGCCAGAAAATACCAAAATATCGCCGGCCACATTAGCATCCACTTCCACCATTCCGCCCGAAACAAACAAGTCGCCTTTGATATCGCTGGTGACAGTCACATTGGCACCGGTAGTATAGACGTCATCACCAATCGGACTATCAATGCTGACCACTCCATTTTCAGTCGCTAAAAAGCTGGGCATGGCCAAGGCCGGCACAGCGACCGCCAAAGTTAAAACAAAAGCTGTCGCACTTAAAAATATTTTTCTAAACATATAAAAAACAATTATCCAATATACCCTTGCATTGTATCACTGAATTTTATTGACTAGGTCCGCCACCCCATGGGGCCTGCCCATTTGGCACCGGAGTGCTCGCAGCCGGAGTGCCTTGTTCGCTTTCTCCCTGACCCCAAGGAGTTTCGCTCACCGGCGGGGTAGGTGTTGGGGTCGATTTAGGAACAGTTGATTTGGCCGGTAGTGTACTGTGTGGAGCTGCAGCCGATGGCTCATTTTCTAACGGAGCTAAAACCTCTGTTGCTCCCTCGTCCATTTCAATGCCACTCGGTGTATCTGATACCGCAGCCATACCAATACTAATACCGGCACCTATCATGACAGCTGCGATTGCTACGGCTATCCAATGCTGAATAATCCACTGACCTAACACGAATCTTCCCCCATATCTAAATTGTAACTCAAAATCTGTTTTTGTTCACAAATTGATCAGCTCCGGCTACTGAGCCGGAGCTGATTTAAGCAGGTCGTCATTCGGAGGAATGACGTCCCTGACGATGCCCATCTCCAATGCTTGCTGGGCATTGATAATGACATCTAGTTTCAGGAAGGTCCCCACCGAGCAACCTTCGGGCAACGCGGCCTCTATCCGCGCCCCCAATACTGCCAGTTGCCACCGTTTCCAGTAAAGCGCCTCCCGATGACAGAGACGGACCTTGAGTGCCATCTCATCTTCGGTCAACCCGCCTACTGTGCCCTGCTCAACATCCACCACTCCCCCCAAGTCGAGAATGTTGTAGCTACCATGGTGCGCCATGAAAGTTGCAGTGGGGACCGCAAATCGATGCTCAGGTGGCACCGCCATGAAGATATTGAAGGCAGCACTATGGCATGCCCCCAATGCCAGTACGGCTACCGGCCGGTTGATAAAGTGACTTATAGCACTCGTCACCACACCAGCCGTTTGCGTGTCCCCGCCCGGGGACTCGATTAGCAGCAGAATGCCGTGACCGTGTCTTTCCGGTGGAGCTTTGATGATGTCCGCCTCAAGCTGGCGCAGCAGGGGACGCTGTATGTCCCCCAGAATCATGAAGATATCAGGGTCCTCAAACCCTTTGATATCCGCAATCCTTTGAGGGATTCTAAACGGTTGGGGAGTCATACCCCACCTCCTCGTACAAGAATACTTGCACCCTACCGCAAAATCCGCTCCCAGTCAATATTTCAGTTGCCATTTAGCTTGCCTATGGTAAGCTAAGGCCAGTATTGTCAAACCAAGGGGGAGGTGTTCCCTTGCAAAAAAGAGCGTTCGTCACCGGAGTCACTGGCCAGGACGGGGCTTACCTGACCCGTCTGCTGGTGAAGCTGGGCTACTTTGTCGTTGGGCTAGTTCGCTGTACCAGCGATTACTACCCCGAAGGGCGTCTTCGACTTCTCGAGCTCCGTGATTATATGGCTCAAGGCCAGTTCGTATTGGAACTGGGCAACCTCCTGTCTCCCACCAGCCTGCATCATATCCTCGAGAAGTACAAACCGCAGATGCTTTTCAATCTGGCTGCCTTCACTCATGTTCAGTTCGCGGAGCAGATGCCAGAAGAGGTCCAGGCCACCAACCATTACGGAGCCGTCAATCTGCTGCAAGCCATGCTCAACGTCTGCCCCGCCTGCTACATGTATCAGGCGCTGACCTCCGAGCTCTTCGGCAAAGCCGACCTCAGCCAGTATCCGGTGCAAAACGAGGACACGCCCTTCACACCCGCAGGTGTCTATGGCAAGTCCAAGTATGACGCCTACTGCGCCATGCGGATGTTCCGCGCCGATCCGCACTTTCGGGCCAAAGTCGTCTGTGGCATCCTCTTCAATCATGAGTCGGAAATCCGAGGAGTTCAGTTCGTTACTCGCAAAATCACCAGAGCTGTTGCCATGATCCTGGCTGGATTACAGGAATGCATCGAACTGGGCAATGTGGATGCAGTACGCGACTGGGGCTATGCCCCGGACTATGTTTGGGCCATGCACGCCATGGTGGAACGTGCCAGAAAGACGGGCGAGCTCCGTGATTATGTCATTGGTACCGGCGAACACCGCTCGGTCCGCGAACTTGTCCAAACCGCCTTCCGCGTGGCGTATCCCACCGCCAAGATGGTCTGGGAGGGCGACGACGCAACAGGCCGCTGTACCGAGAACACCGTATTGAGGGTTGACGGTGCGGTACGCGTCCGTATCAATCCCCGGTTCTTCCGGCCCAAGGAAGTACCCTATCTCTGCTGCGACCCAACCAGAGCCATTCAGGAGCTCGACTGGAATCCGCGCCAGACCTCATTCGAAGAAATGATCCGACGAATGGTCGAGCACGACATCGCTCTCGTATCCGCCTCGGCCTAAACCACCGAGTCACCTTGAAAAAATCGCGTGGTCGCCAGACAAGCTCTGGTTGACTGCGCGGTTTTTAATTCAAAATATAAATTTGATACGCCAAATAAGTGGCAAACCCCACCCACGCAAAGTAGGGCACTAACAACCACCCAGCTAGAGACACCTTGCGCATTGTCCACACAATGATTATGAGTGTAGTAAGATTCAGAACTATCATCTCTACCACTGCCCACGCAAGAGCATGTTGAACAAAAAACACCCACGACCAACCCACATTTAAAATCGCATTAATCAGCAAGAGATCTAGCAAAAGATTGAAATTATTAAATTTTTTTCTGTCCCGCCACATCAACATCACAGCCCAGGCCGCCAGCACAAAAATAATTGTCCAAATCGTGCCTATTACACTGCCACCAGGAGCAATTGCTGGCAAAGTCAATGTTTCATACCAATCGGGAATACCAAGGGATGTCAGCCACCCGCCAACCAATGCTACCGCCGACACAGACATTATTATGAGTAGATAGGGAAGTGTTGTCTTCATTTCAAAAGCCCTTTCGTTTTATTGGCCCAGGTCTTACCGGGCTCACCACCCCATAGCAGCCAAGCAATATAGCCATTAGATGGACGTTCCTTGTTATAAAAATCCTTACCTTTTTTGTCGATTTCGTGCCTAGCAAAATACGAAACCATCCGCATGATGGTTTCTGGTGTCAAAGTTTTTCTGTTCTTCAAATCCCGAGCCCGAGCTATACCCACGGCCGTTCCCCCTCGGCCAAATCTACGACGAAGCTCAAGACCCTTCTCGGCTTGTTTGGCCACTGTGACCGGTGGCACCAAATTAATCCTCCCCATAATATTTACTCTCCCCCAAAACTTACTGGAACTACCAACTCGTCATCATTGGACACTTCGCCAGACGGGTTGTCTTTATGCAGAACCAGTGTACCCGTGGATGTAACTGGCGTAGTAAATTTAAGCGTGACTTCAAACGGTACAAACGCTTCTGTCATCCAATCACCTTGCGCTTCAGCCACAGCTGTGACAATAGTCGCACCATTACCGTCTTTTAGTTCCACCGGGAATGAGGCCTCAAAATACCACTGACCCACAGCTCGTCCCTCTAGTTTTAGTGGACTAGAAATAGTTTGATTTGGCACTACATTGTCCAAAACTATCACATCGGCCTTTTCCAAAACATTGCCGATGTCTTCGGTATATGTATGAACACCGTCGCTACATTGACGAGGATAGCTCTCCATCACCGGGTTGCCGGCCTCAACGCACGACCGGAAATCATGCACTTGGCTGGTATCCAAAAAACCAGTCGCCCACAAAGCTACCAGCAAAATTACTACCAACACCGCCCACCACCACTTATTCATGAGTTAATTGTATCAAAATAATTTGCCCTGGCGCAGCTGCGCCAGGGCAAAAGATCATCTTGCCTCCCCTTATGAAAACCATCCCAGGATAGTCACGCGAGAAGGATCCCGCCGGTACAAATCCACCAGCCACTGAATCACATTGCGTTCCTCGCCATCCTCCCCGTACTGTGCCACGGCTTCCGGATGTGCCGGCGCACGGCCGGGCCCAAACTTGGCCAGAGCTGCATCGCCCACTCTTGCCCAAACATAGGCCTGTTGACCAAGCCAGCTCGGCAAGAAGTACTCCTGGAAAAACTTTCGAAAGCCCAGGGGGGCACTCTCCTGCACCTCCGGCAACACCAGCACCGTAGCCACCCCAATCATCACCGGCCGCGCTCTTGGCGGAGCTGACATAACCTCGGGCTCGCTCATGTTTGCCCATAACATAAGAGGTGCACCTGTTCCTTCGTCGCCCATCATGACTCTCTCCCGTCAAAAAGATGATTTTAAAATAAACAAAAAACCGCTCCCAGTCAAGGAAACCCTTGACAGCCAAAAAACCTATTGATACGTTATCGTCAACCCAAGTAGTGTCCGGGAGAAACCGATGCAACTGAAAAAGTATAGTATGTGGCAGCAATTGCCACTGATCCTGCTGGTCACCGCCGCCGAGATGCTGGGCATCGAGGTCTGGCGGTCTGTCACAGTTCGGCCCCTAGCTCAGGAGCCCGACCCAAGAATTGCGTGGCTTGCCTTACAACGGTGGGCCCTGTCGCTACTGAACGGACACGTCAACCTCAGTAGCATGACACGCCTTGCGACCTGTCTGCAGTCACCACCACCGCGCCACCCCAGCCCCAAGAAGCTGGCCAAGCAAGCGGTGAAGTGCCTGTTGGCTGCGCACCCCCACGCAGACGACAACCCAGCTGTGGACTACCGGCAAGCCGTCGTTGAGCACATTCGAGGATGTTCGGTCTGCACCTTGGCAGTTATCGAACAACTCGAGGAGCTCATCTGCCGGATCTCCGGCGAAGAGCTCTTCTACCCGCACATCGTCCGCCCCACAGCTGTCGCTTGTGGCGGGAGTGTGCTGGGCATACATGTTGCATACATGCTGGACCTGGAAATTCCCCAGTCCGGAAGTATGCCCCTCGACGGCACGACCTCGACGAAGAGCGAAGAATCCGCCGACCCAGTCAACTTCCCAGCGGGGATGGGGTTCGTCGGCCCAGGCGTCGACGACACCCCGGCCGAAACCGAGACGCCCGTCACAACTCCCGCATCCGAGGGCAACAGCTAGCCCTCTGCACCTGCCAAACACTGGCACAAAGACCGCACCATGCACTGGTTCCAACCCAGCCGGTGCGGTTCTTTTTTATTCAAAATCTGCCCGATCATCAAACAACACCATAGTACTTACGCTATATAGCGTACATAGTGACGGGATATTCTATTGTGATATAAAAATGGGCATAGAATTGCCTCAGCTCCAACAAATAAGTAAATAAATAAAGCCGAGTGCACCACCCGGCTTTATATGACTGCCTAGACCAATCAGGCGACTAATCGCCCACATCCACAAACTGGATCCGAAACATCCGACCGCCCCACAACATTGTCTTTCCCTCACCAGACAACGCATCATAGTCCATAAACTCGGGGTTTGATCCCAGCACCAAGATGACACCATCGGGGATGCTATCACCATCCATGCTTCGGGGCGTACTCAGACAGGCCTCCCGTGTAGCGCCGTACCCGATCAAAAGATACCCCCGACCATCATCACACAGCAGATACGTAAAATTGCCAGGGGACAAATCGTCATTCCAGATTGGCGGTACATCCATGGTGTCGAATTCCCCGGGATCGTCACCGACCAGTGGGTTGGGAGCCAACCCGGGCGACACGTATCCGGCCTTGACCAGTGCGCTGATACTTTCCGGATAATTGGGTTGGGACCCAACGACCCGCCCTTCACTATCCAGTGGATAGTGATCAACACACCAACGTTCAAGCGCCAACTGGAGATTGTGCAGGTTGGTCTTCACCAATTGAGTGGCTTGATCCTTTCCTGGATCATCAGCAGTCAATGCGCTTGAGGATACTGTGGCCCCGGGCCGGAACATCACCCCAAGCATAACAACAAGCATCAAGATTCTTACAATCCGCATCATTACACCTCCAAAATGGGACCGTACATGTACCTGCATCGTATCACAAAAGACCAGCCCCTATCAGTTTTAGTAAGAGCGCCCTGATGGTTTCGAGCGCCCTTGAAATCCCCTAAATCTTGGGGCCGGATGCCTTTAGGACACTAGCTCCTTATCGAGATACACCTCAATGTCTCGCAGCACATCTAGCTCCGCGGGCGAAGTAATCTGCCCCGCCCCCTGCAGCCGCGCCAATACTCGGTGAGCCTCATGCAGAAGTTTTTTGCACCTGTCTCTGCCAACCCGTTTTTGAACATTGTGCTGGTGTGTAATCCACTCCTTGAGAAACTGCAGCTCACTTTCTTTTGCTGCCTTGGCACAGAGTGCCCTGGTCCGCCACTGAAAGAACTCCTCGTGGCTAAGCCGTCGTCCAGAAGCTGGATCAATCCGATTTCGATCGCCCAGCTGTATATTGATTGCTGATATTTCCTCTACCAGCAATCGTCTGCGACTTGTCGCCTCCTCTAACGAAGCCGGCAAGTGATCCTCACAAAAGGCGACATAATCATCCATACCTGTGCACCTCACTATGATGAACAATATTCGGAACCTGATATCCCAGTTACGACATCAGATTCCCTTTTTTCAGATAAAGGGTAAGCCGATAACCCATTTTAGTCAATAAAGCCCGCACCCCATCTCCACAACCTTCAGAGGGTCATCGAAAAAATTGGGCCTCGCCTATTCGCCATCTTCATGACGAACTTTCTTGTCCAACTTTTTTACCATGCGGTAAATAAAATATAAGAAAGCTATCAAGGCAACCAAGCCGATAAAATACTCTAGGGAAAATGCCGACGTCATATCTCCCCCCGCTGCGTTGTCTAAGCCGCTGGCTAGTGTCTCGCCCTGAGAGACCACTCCGTCTTGAGCAAGCTCCACGCCATCTAGAACAATCGATCCCATGACTATGCCCCCAACATTTAGCAAATATAGGTTTTTACATAAAAAACCTATCAACATTATAGGAACTTCCGCAGAATTGCAATAGCAAAATTCTAAAGTGTTTTCATTTATCTGCCAATCCTCCTCACAAACTCGTAGAAAAAAACAGATTGCTACAAAATCTATCACAAGCGAAAGCCCCGACCATCCATGGTCAGGGCTCGGGGGTTCTGTTTCATCAACTGTCCAGAGATCACCGGCCTTACTGCAGTACTGCATCCTCCGTGTGCAGACACGACTTGATGCCATGTTCCGACAGCGTCTTGGCCAATGTCTCCAGATCGGGTGCTCGAGCGATCATGCTCACGAACGACCCATCAGTAGAAGTCCAATGAAACCGATCGTTGCCCGGTACAGGCTCGAGTCGCACCTCGTCCAGCCGAATCGGCACTATCACCTGGTAAAGTACGCGTTTTCCGGCCGTCTCCGGGCAAAAGGGCGTCAGCCGATCCAGCGCTTCCCTGGGAATCATCCTACCGGGAATCTGCACGACCTCGGTGACCTCATCCAAAGCACGGCCATGGATCTTTAGTATCGAGCCGATTCGATGTGCTTCTGAGGCAGATACTGTAGTCCACAACCGACCATCCGGACTCATCTCCCAGACCTCCTGTCCGGGGAAAACAGAGTCATTCCTAGGTACAACATACACACGCAACATTGTGTTGCCTCCAAATCCTGTAGTCATCCCTGCTTTTGTCGATCAGCCACCGTTTACAACGATGGCCTGTCCTAGCAAGGTATGCTGCCCTCACTCTAACAAGAAATTCCCAGCAAGCCAAGTGTTTGATAGCCACCAGAGTCAGTTTTTCCCAAAGACCTCTCCGATGCCGCCAAAGATCCTCTCGCGTATCCAGCCCGGTGGGGTTTTATCAAAAAACGATATCGACAACTGCTGCAAACGCTCAAGAGTTTTATAGGAAAACAGAATCCGTGCCCGAGTGCCAGTCAACAAAAAGCCGCGGTGAAGACCTCGGCTTTTGTACTCATTTATTTTATTCGGATGCCATAGGCGGCTCTGGTCGTGATGATTCCGGCTTCGGCGAAACTACGTGGGGCTTCCCCAGCTCGACGTTGAATTTCTTAGCCAGTCCTTCCAGTGCTCGCAATGCCTCCATTGGCACCATAAAGATCACCGTGTTGGACTGATCGGAACTTAAATCATTGATGGATTGCAAAGTTCTTAAATGCAGAGCGCCATCCGCACTAGAAAGCATCTTGGCGGCTTTAGCCATGTTTTCCGAAGCCACCACTTCGCCTTCAGCTTTAATGATAACCGAACGCTTCTCGCGCTCTGCCTCGGCCTGCTTACCGATTACCCGTTTCATCTCTTCTGGCAAAGTAATGTCTTTGAGCTCCACATTGATTACCTGAATCCCCCACGGGTCAGTGGCTTTGTCGATAATATTTTTTATCTCATCCGATACTCTATCTCTCTCGGAGAGCAGCTCATCCAGATTCACCTTGCCCACCGCATTGCGCATGGTGGTTTGAGCCAGTTGGGACACGGCATAGAAAAAATTCTCCACTTCCAAAACCGCTTTTTCTGCAGAGCTCACTTTGTAATAAATCACCGCATTCACACTCACCGAAATATTGTCTTTTGTAATCGCTTCTTGTGTTGGCACATCCACCGCCTTCACGCGAGTATCTACCTTGCGATACGACTGGAAAATCGGCCAGATCAATCTCCAGCCCGGCTCCATCATGCCCGAGTACCGACCGAGTGTAAATCTCACTCCTTTTTCATACTGATTAATCTGCTTGATGGATAATATCAAAATCAAAATGATCAATCCGCCAAAATTCCACGATAAGAAATCTAACATACATCCTCCTTGGGTTTATTCATATACCCCCAACCTTCATTCTATCCCAAATCTTAGACCCCTCCCAATTTTCAACTTTGTACTGCACTCACAATGAAGCCCGGGCCACCCATCGCTGGGCGACCCGTTATGTACAAATTTGTTTGGTTGATCCGTTTTTAGCGGTATCGTTTCCTGGCCAGATACACCAATGGCGCCAACGGCCAAAGCAACACGTTCAGTAAGCCGATAAGTTCCAGCACACTTGTTACCACAAGTGCCACGATGGCTGCTGCCACAATCTTGATGATAAGGAATAGTCCCACCGCGCCGACTAGCCCACTCATCTTGGCCCAAAGAACGTGATTTGTTTCCCAGCCCCAGCCGGCCGATCCCAACAGCAGAAACCCAAACAGAACCATGAAATGCAGCCCAGCACGATTAGCGGCCCTTCGGAAACCCTTACTTGGAAACGTTTCTTCCAAGCGGTCGATCAGGATTGCCACATGTTGTGCCCACGCACAACTCAGTATCCCGATCGTAACCAATGCCAACGATACAAAAATGTTCATATCCCCGCTCCTCTACTGTAATGACTTATTGGTAGCACACTTTTCAGCCCCTGGTCAATAACATCTGCGTTTCTAATCTCCACCGATGAGTCGCTATGTTTGTTGCTTCCTATCACAAGTTATCATTCTCTTCAATCGCGGCTCCATGTCCATGACAAAAGCAGGGTAGCTGGACAAAGCCTTGCCGCCAGCCACCCTAACTTATACCGTTCACCGGAAGCCCTAGGCCTCCTCCATCACCGCCTCGAACCATTCTTCAAAGGACATGCCGTCCTCTGAACATTGGACATTGGGATGGGAGTCACCAGGGTGTACTCGAAATTCTTTAACCCTGGCCAAAAGCTCCGGGCCTCTCTGCCGCTGAAACGGACATTCGTCCCAGTTCGGCATTTCGCCGGCCACCTCCATCTGACAGGGGCTATACGAACCCGTGATAATGGCACACTGATTGCCACCCGAGTGCAGCATAACCCCTATCTCAGGGACCATGACCGCAAATCCATAAAAAGGACAACGACACATCTCGTTACCCCCAGCACTTATAATTACCTCTTATTTTATACGCAAAAACCCGTTCCCAGTCAAGAAAACTTGATTTAGCCAGCAACGTTGTGTAGTATGACACCATACTAATAAAACCGTAGGGGGCGGTTTCGCCCCTTACAAAAAGGAGTCGACCGATGGCCAGAACCACCGTGCGTTTGGCTGAGATGCTCTCGACCCTTCTTGGGCCGGGTTTGTCCTTGCTTCTCCTCCTAAAAGGAGGGAAGCTCAATCTAAAGAGACAGCGTTACCCAGCCGAGTGGCTGGTTCGCCTCCACGACCTGCTCGATCCCAGCGAAGAAGACGCCAAGGATCGAGTAACCACCGCGCTACGTGCGCTCGAGTTGACAACCCAAGAATGGCTTGGGCTGTTGGGCAAGTACAAGACGGAGAGCTACGCCCTCTGGGGGCTTATCACGCAACAAGCTCTCGCAGCTGCTGAGACGTTTTCCGACTACGCCTCGCTCCACGAGCGAGGCGCTATCACCTTCCTCACTTTGGTGGAAAAAGCACAAACTCTGGACGACCTCAAGCAGGTGGTTCGCCTTATCAGACATGGATATGGGCAAATCCCAGGGTCCACTCTCGGGGCATTGATTCACAAAATCGAAGCGTCCGCAACCGACTTCGACAGCACCCTTGCCGCATGTGAGATCATCTGCGACTACGTTTGGCATGAATGGGAGCAAGCACAGGAAGGAGAAAAAGAAAAACTTCCTACCCTGCTGACAGAAACCCGAATACGCCTAGAGGCCCTCTTGGTGGCATTAGCCGAGACGCCCGTCCAGTGTTATCAGCTACTCGGGCAGAGTATCTATTCTATCTATTCGTGCGATACCCCTCAAGGGCTCATCCTGCTGGCTCGACTGAAACACGGTCTCACCTCACTCGACGTCTGCCTGGAGATCTGCCGAACCTGTTCTGCGGATGATTGCCCCAGAGACCGAGGGCCACATGCCGATCTGCTCCTGCTGACACTCGACGAATATGCCGGAGCCAGCTTCTCCAACTGGCTGAAAGTTCACGCAACCGCCGCCGCTCGTCACGCGTATGGGTTTGTAACCAAACACGCCCATGCGCAGCTCTTCGAGTGCGCCTCAACCGTTGAGGAGTCGCTAGTAGCGGAGCAGTGCAATAAATACGGGCTGCTCGGCCTCGGCCAAGAGGACTGTGAGAAACACAAGCTCCGGGGGGAACGTGTCTTGTCGGTAGCCAGCGGCTTCGCCCAGACCCTCAAGGTCTGTAAGGTCTATCCCTCGCTTGAGGGGCTGACCAAGCTCAAGGGCTATGCCCGCCGGTTTGAGCAGTGGCTCCAGGTCTATAAGCTCAACGCCTCCGGCCTGAAAGACCCCGGCATTCACCAGCATTCCAGAAAGCGGCTGGTGGAGCTGGCCGCAACCCCTGAGGAATGTATGACTGCAGCCCAGCTCATCAGCAACGACAACACAGGGCTTCGGACCGTCCTGATGTCGACAATGGAGCAGCTGGAGTTCACAACCGAGCAGCTCCTGACACTCTGTGGGCGAAGGTCCCCTTACAATACCTTCGACCGCTCCTGGACTTACGACTTCGCCTTCAACCGCTTAAGGCAGCTTGTAGCCAAAGGCGAGCTGCAGCTCTAGCCCAAAACCGCTCCCTAATTAAAGACACCGCACCATGCGCTGGTTCCAACCCAGCCGGTGCGGTTCTTTTTTACCCAAAAATCCAACGGCTCAAAACTTGAGCCGTTGAAAAAAATAGCTACCACGTGTACTCTGGAGGCATTCCAACAATGGGGGTCTTGGAGACCTCCGTTTGTTAAAGGAGGAAAAAGTGGCACACACAGCAACTTGTAAAGCTTGTGGACATACGGGCGATCTCGACACCTTCTACACCAATCCCCTTTGCACTCCACTTCAGCAATCTGCCCGATGCCCCAAGTGCCAAAGCGCAGATGTAGAACACCCGCCACGATGCAACGGCTGCGGCTTCACCGCCCCACCGGAAGCATTCTATACGGCCAGGTCCCCCTACCACGATCTGCTCTGCCCAAGATGTGGCACAACCGATATCGACTGGACCTACGGCGACTATGTAGAAAACGTTCTGAAAATACGGCAGACCAGCTGATATCCACCGCGGCCACATCGCACCACCATAATAGGCCCCGACATCCCGGGGCCTATGGTCTATCCCAAACTCCCACTGCCACAACAGAGCCAAACCATATCCAGATTAATGACGCTATATAGCGTCATTAGTTAAAAATTGAGTAAGTATACCCTGCTTTTCTCTCCCCCTTGGCCAAAAACTCAATGGCTCAAATCTTGAGCCATTGAAATATTAAGATATTTCTTCCCTACCACGCCGACTTGTGGAGTGAGATGGAAACGACATTGAGCTGATTTGTTGTCGCGGGGAGATGTTTGAGCTGAAGGCGAGTTTCGACCATTAGCGGTAAGACAAATCAGCCAATGAGTCAGCTCACGGAACCAGGAGGGAGGTTTGGGCCACCGTTTGCCGATACAAATGGTGGCAAAAAGCTATTTCCCCAAAAACTTCCTCAGATATAAATCCTTATCCCCCATCCCTTTCTTCTTCGCCTTCAGACGAGGATAATCCTTTTTCACCCACTTAATCAGATAGACCACCTCTACCACTACATAGATGAAAAGCAACAGCGGCCACATCCGCACCGAAAAGTAGGGAATTGATTCGTATCTAAAAAATAGCCAAGCCAAACCCACCCAACCTACAATATAACCAGCCCGAGTGAGGCGCTCGGCGACAATCCTCTTCAGGAAAGTCCATTTTTTGGCGAATTTGTAATTGATTATCCAACACGCGATAATCAACAACGCCAAGATGACCGCCACCACCCACATCCCAGTGAAGGTATAGTGAATACTATTATCGAAATAGTAGGAAAGCTTAAAGATATTTAGAAAACTCATCTTATTTTAGTTTACGTCTAGTAAATCCCTTCTGGCCCGGAGCGCTCTTGGCGCTGGAGGGCTTCCTAACCACTTTCGCTTTGGTGGTTTTTCCCACCAGCTTTTTTGTAGTGAAGGCCTTGGCTTTGGCTGGGGCCTTTGACTTTCCCTGCCGTGGACTGGCTTTTGCTTTAACACTGCGGTCTTTGGTAGTTTTACCAGCTAATTTCTTTTTTGTAAATCCGGCCTTGGCCGCCTTTGAAGGTGTGGCCTTTGTCTTCCCCTGCCGTGTAGTGAGCTTCGCTCTACTACTGCGGTCTTCCTCGTCTTCACCACTCAAATCCTCTTTGGCCAACTGCTTAGAGCCATTTTTGGGCAGAGTTTGTACCTTTGGTGATTCGCCCTCTGCCAACTCCTCATTGGGATCTGTCATGGATCCGTCGGCCTCCTCCACCACCAAGATGGTAAATGAAGCCACCTTGTCGCTACCTTTCATTTTCATCACTCGCACTCCCTGCGTGGCACGACCAAGTGTGGACACACCTTTTAGTGGCAACCGGATGATCTGACCACCCGTCGAGGTGATGATGATATCGGTTTTGAGATCTTTGTACACCACAGCCGAGCCCACGATCTTGCCGGTTTTTGTGGTGATATTCATAGTTTTTAGGCCAATGCCGCCGCGTTTCTGCACAGTATATTGAGAAATGAGTGTCTTTTTACCTAGACCATTTTCCGAAATAACCAAGAGAGCCATATTGCCATCCTGCTTATTTGGCACCACCGACGCCCCCACGACCTGATCGCCTTTTCTTAAGCGCATACCCCGCACCCCCCGAGCCGAGCGGCCGATGAGACGAGCATCACTTTCCTTAAACAAAATCGACTGGCCGTTTTGGGTCACAATCATTATCTTGTCACTGGGCATTGCCCGGCGCACCCATCTAAGTTCATCACCTTCATCTAGCTTGATAGCAATCAAGCCGTTGCTTCTAATATTGGCATAGGCCGAAATAAGCGTCTTTTTAATCACTCCCTCTTTGGTCACCATCACAAACATCTCTTTTGCATCAAAATCTGGCAGGGACAACATGGCTGTTACCAGTTCGTCCGGCGCAGTTTGAATCAGGTTGACCACCGCCGTACCTCGGGCAATCCGCGAGGCCTTAGGAATCTCAAAAACTTTTTGCTTAAAGACGCGGCCTTTGTTTGTGAAGAAAAGGATATCGTTGTGGTTCATCGCCACCTGAATAGTGTTGATCTGGTCTTCTTCTTTGGTGGTCATACCAATCACTCCTTTACCACCTCGGCGTTGCTGACGATATTCCGCTACCGGCTGCCGTTTTACATAACCACCCTCTGTCATAGTAATCACCACTTCTTCATTGGGGATTAGATCCATATCGGTGAAGTCGCCCACATTTTTTCTGGATACCTGAGTGCGGCGCTCGTCACCATATTTATCCTGCATGTCCTTGCATTCGTCCTTGATTACCTCATCGATTTTTTTCGGGTCAGCCAACAGTGCCTTGAGCTCCTTGATCAGCGCCATTTTCTCTTTGTACTCGTCCTCAACTTTTTTGCGCTCCAGACCGGCCAGTGCTTGCAACCGCATTTCCAAAATCGCCGTCGCCTGAATCTCGGAAAGCTTGAATTTCTTCATTAAATTAGCATGTGCTTCTTCTTTGGTCGCAGATGCTTTAATGGTCTTGATGACAGCGTCAATATTATCCAGCGCGATCTTGAATCCCTCTAAAATATGCGCCCGCTCTTCAGCTTTGTTCAGCTCAAACTTGGTGCGGTTGGTCACTACCTCGCGGCGATGATTGATAAAATGCTCCAAAACCCGCTTGAGATTCAAAACTTTGGGCTGGAGTCCATCTACCAACGCCAACATATTCATATGGAAAACCGACTGCATAGGAGTCAGCTTGAAAAGCTGGTTTAGGATTTTTTTGGGATACGCATCTTTTTTAAGATCGATTACCACCCTAATACCATCTCGGTCGGATTCATCACGCAGATCGGCAATCCCCACTAGTTTTTTGACCTTCACTAGCTCGGCAATCTTTTCTACCATGACTGCCTTGTTCACTTGGTACGGAATTTCGCTAATGATAATTTGATGTCCGGCCTTGCCTTCCACAATCTCGGCTACTGCGCGCATCACAATGCGACCCTTGCCGGTAGCGTAGGCCTCTTTGATATCTTTGATATTAAAAATTACACCACCAGTCGGAAAATCTGGACCTTGCACGTATTCCATTAAACCATCCACGTCCACATCCGGATTGTCGATTAGTGCCGTGGTGGCATTCATAATCTCATTTAGATTGTGGGGTGGAATATTGGTCGCCATACCTACCGCAATACCCACCGTGCCGTTCAAAAGCAGCTGGGGAATTTTGGTCGGCAAAACCGTCGGCTCTTGTTTGGTACCAGAATAGTTATCCACGAACGGTACCGTTTTTTTGTCGATATCGGCCAATATTTCTTCGGCAATCTTTGTCATTCTCGCCTCGGTATAGCGGTTAGCCGCTGCGCCATCACCATCGATGGAACCAAAGTTGCCCTGCCCATCCACTAGTTCGTAGCGCATATTCCACGGTTGAGCCAAACGCACCATGGAGTCATACACCGCCTGATCACCATGCGGGTGATAAAAAGCGATGACAGTACCCGATACCTCCGCACTCTTACGATATTTGGCGGTGTGTTTGAGACCTGCTTCATTCATGGAAAACAAAATGCGCCGATGCACTGGCTTCATACCATCGCGCACATCCGGCAAAGCCCGCGACACGATTACACTCATCGCGTAGTCCAAATACGACTGCCGCATCTCCAGCTCGATCGACCTGGCACTAACTTTCCCTATATGAAATTTATCGTCTTCCATGAGCTAAATCACAAACTAAAACAATCAAGATTATTAATCTAGGTGGCTGTTGCTTAGCTTGGTTAAATTTGTTTTATACCTTTTTCCAAGTATCTATCAGCCAGTTGTCCCCGGTTTTTATCAAAGTAAATTTCCAATCTTCATCGGCGGTTTGACCATCCGGTGTTTCTTTCTCCAACCGTCCAGAAATCTCGATCGCCGCATCGGCATCCATCTTCGTACTCATTATCCGAAAACTTGTAATGTCTGAAGAATCCTCCAAAACACCCCGATTAAATTCCCCTCTGGCACCACTCGTCATCAGTGCCGACATGCCATCAGCATCACGATCTTTCCAGGCCTGCACGAATTGAGTTGCCACCTGCTCGGCCGCCTGGCGGTTTTCTTTCTCTTGGGCTTCTAGTGTACCATCACTTTCTAATTTATCTTCAAGCATGGTCGAAATATCGTCCGGCATATCAAAAATATCCCGCGGGAGATTCGCCTGGATGAAGCTGTTGCTGGCCAAGATTAGCGCATCGTACGAGCTTTCCATGTCATCACCATAGCCAATTAGTTCCTTGAGTTCGTTGGGATCGTCAATCTCATCAGCCCGCGAAGCTATGCGTTTTAGCTCACCAAGCATGTTGCTATAGTCATCTAAGAAACTGTTGAGTTTGCTTGCAAACGTGCTCGCCGAAACATCGAGTCCAGTTTGGCTACGTACATCAAAAACACCATCCCGCACAGCTCGATTCGCATCACTCACATAACTTTCAAAATTGTCCGAGTCGCTCTCGCCCAGCTGAGTAAACTCGCTGATTTGATCAAACTTATTTACTAAATTAATCGTCGCCAGCACTGTTTCATCCCAGACGTCCGTCAACACCCGCTCATTGCTGCGACCCATTTGCTGAAAAGTGTAGTAATAATAAGACGCTAGCCCGCCAATCAAAACAATTAAAACCGCCCCAAAGATGGTCAGCAACAGTCCTGCACTTTTAGGTCTTCTTACCATGGGTTCTTCCTCTGGTTCTTTTATTTCTTTTCTATCAGCCCTTTTGGGAGCAGCTTCTTCGTCTTCTGTTTCCCGATCATCCTCGGCCTGTTCGAGCTCCTCCTGGCTAATATTTTCCTCTTCGTATTCCATGTGATTTTTCTTGCCGCGTACCAAGCTATGTTTTGGCACTGCGGGGGGTTCTATACTGCTTAAATATACCTGAAAACCGGGGGGTTTTCAACCACCAGAGAGGGGACTTTTATATCAAAAACGCCGCCCCTTGGGGGCGGCGTTGTGATGGTTTTGCCATACCATCGGATGTACATATTTATCGTTCGACCTTGACATTGACCAGGGGGCAAAGCCCGACCTTGGCATCCCGAGCAGCTTCCGCCAAGGCAGCTCCAGCGTCCCAGAGCCAATACCAGCAATTGCGCAGGAAAGACCCAGTGCCTCGCAAGACAGCCCACAGGATACGGAACGCCCAGCTCAGCACACACCACCATACCATGCGAACTAGGAAGACCACGATCTTTCCAATAGGACCCATGGCCACCCAGACACCGAGTCGGTACAGCCAATCGAAGAACCGTTCCATCGCCGGCGCCCAGCGCACCATTAGCACCAGCAGCACAACCTCTCCGGCTACAATGGCTCCTACCCACATGGCCACTCTCCAGGTGATGTGGATGACCAGGGTATAAATGATCGTCACTATCCCCCCCAAGAGAATGCCGCAGAATAGAACTCCCAGCGCCATATATAACAAGTCCTTCATATACTCCAAGTCCTTGTCGTACTTCTTGCCTTCAACCACCGGGCGTCGCCGTTTGAATTCTCCCCATGTCTGCTGTTGTGCCGCGGCAGCTCTTTCTTGGAGCAGACGCTTTCTTTCCAGCGCCGTCTCGATACTCTTGATGGGGCCGAGTATAATCAGCCAGAATAGCCAAAGTGTACCAGCTACCCCGGCAGTTATCAGCGGAATATGAACAGTCAGTAAATCGCATACCTGCGTATACAACCAGTTAAAAACCGGGCCGGCCATCAACGCAGTCATGCCCCAAAAGACAGCAGAGGAAAGAACGATCATCTTGCGACTCTGCCAGCTAGTGATAATGACACAAGTCCAGACCGCTATTAGCATGAAGCCGACGTTCAGGATAACGTCCAGGATGTAGAGCAGCACTTTGACCGTAGCCCAGTAGTGAAATGCCAAGGGGCTTAGGACCAGCAGAACGGTCAAGGAAACGACCACCCAGAAACCCAGCTTAACCAGCTGTGAATCCCAAGGGTCACGCACTGCCTTACCGAGATCAGACCAGAACGCCCAGAACTTCTCACTGTTCAACGCCGACCCGATGGCATAACCAACCGCCGCCACTACCCCCAGGCCCAGTGATATTCTCATCATCCAGACCAGAGTAATCGCCAAGGCGTAGCGAGTCGTCGGTGCAATGTAGAGGCACCCAAGCCCCAAACACACCAACAACACCCACCACGGCAGCGGTTCCCAGCCAAATACTGGTCGCTCGAGCAATCTCCGCGTACCCGGGAACCAGCGTACTAAGCCATGGCCGATTGGGGTTAGGATGAGCTGGTAGATCAGTTGATAAACGATCAGTACCAGCAGCCGTATTGGCGCCCAAAGCAGCCACCACAGTGGAGTTACCACCAGCCAGCCGACCAAACGGATGACCAGTCGCACTGGTAGGAAATGAAGACAGACACAAAGACAAGTGCATAAGAAACAGATGTTACGATATTTCATCTGGCTTCCCAGGTCCCGTTTCCAACCGTCTGGATCGTATTCGTACAGCTGCCACCGGCCAGTCCAAAAATTGACACCTCCGCTGCCATCCCAGTGTTGCCACTGGTATCCCCAGCGAAGAACCGTGTACATCCAGCCCCGGCTGATATCGACCTCACCTCGGCGCTTACCGCCCCAAAGCGAGACAATCAGACCAATGTAGAGAGCCGCCTCAACGATCCAGAGCCAGACAATGGCTTGGATTGCGGTGGACAGATCAACCATCCACCAAATCAGACCTCCCCCGATCGCCGAAACAACCAGGAGAACAGCCATCATAATAAATGTGAGATGCATAATCGTCTCCTTGGACGAAATGACACGAATGACGCGACGCAAACTCCTAGGTCCTAGGAGTTTATGTTTTTTAATATGCCCGTTCTAATCGGCTAGACGGACCTTCACCGCGTATGGAATCTTCTTCTTCCGTGGCGGTGGGCCTTCCTTATAGCCAATCTGAAACTGGACATGCAGACCCTGGTCCAACCAATGGGTCTTGCCATCACAGGTAGACGAAACCTGCATCACCTGACCGTTGTGCTTACTCGTCGGGTCCTTGACCCGCACATGCGCAACCTGCCCAGATGTTGCTGACTTCTGTACATACCCACACACGTATGTTTGAAGGTCGTCACCCATGGATCAACCTCCTCGATAGAGTAGCTCTCTTACATTGACAGTCTGTCAATGTCCAAGATGGTAGCATTTTAGCTGAAACCAGCCCCCCTGTCAACCCCAAATCAGCTCCCAGACAGCAAAAACGCCGCCCCTGAAAGGGGGCGGCGTTTGGATGATTCAACCAAACCTCTGACCTATTTCACACTTAGCTCAAAACAGGTCCGACCCGCCTCATGCTCAAACGGCAAAATCTTGCCCGACTCCTCCGGCAGTCGTGGCACCGTAGAGTCAGCGTCACTAGCCGTCTCAAAAACAGCACACAGTTCGTAGCTAGTAGCGCTCAATGGGCGATATTCAAAACCCTCTCCCGTTTTAGGATCTATCAGACTCTCTTCATCAATAAAGTAACGTTTATTGGCCTGGAGTTCCTCCAACGCATTCGGCAGCCGACCAAAGTTGATATTGTCTTTTAAGCCGTAGAAATCTTCAACCGCCCACTGGATGCTGCGCAATCTCTCCGTCCGCATCTCGTCAAACCGCTTAGCCCGTTGTGCAGAGGGACTACCGACGCTAGCGAAAGCCCACACAACCACCGCCGCCACCAAAATCAGGGCCTTCCACTCAAAAATCTTGAACCAACTTTTGGGCCAAAGTGGTTTGTCACCAAAAGCGCGTAGGTGCCACCACTGATACATCAATATACTCACCGCAATGGCAATCGTCACCAATGCTCCCAAAAGCACCCTCAAACCCACCGCCCCCTGCAAAAAGGTTAAAAACAAAGCAATGAGCTGCGCAATGATAACCAATATAACCACGACCAAAGTGATATAAATCAGCCACAACCGCACACCAGTGTTTGGCTTCATCTCGCTTTTCGCTAACATTTTATTAGCCCGCCAACTGATGTACCAAAATATTGGGAAGGCAATAATCAGTGCCGCCAAGAAGCCGATGATAGTGCGGTCATCATGCATAAAATCACCCACTTCAGCCACATCCGGAATCACTCGACCAATCAGAGCTTTGGTCAAAAAATTGAGTGCCACTGCCACGATCAGCAAAGTAGCGTACGAGAGCAAATATATAAATGCGTCTCTCGCATAGTTGTATGACTTTTCCATTGCTACCCTCCCACTGCTTTAGTAATATCACCTAATCTTGCCGTAGCCTCGCTGACCCCGGCTGCAATATCATCAGCTATCATTTCACTGTGTGCTAGTTCACTTGCCTCGCTAAAAAAGGGTATGTTTTTTATCTGGGGCCACAGCAAGACATCGGCTCCTGCGGCCTCATGCAGCATTAAATTATGCGCCATGATGTTGAATCCCCGAGTCGTAGCATCCACTACCAAATTGCGCGCCTTTCTGTCCAACTCTCGTCTCATACCACCAATGCTCAACATAGACGCCACCACAACCTCTGCTCCCATTTTTCTTGCCAACCCCACTGGCAGTGGCTCACTAAACCATCCGTCTGCCAAAACTTTTTCTTGATACGCTATCGGCTTAAAAGTCGGGGGAACCGCCATACTTGCCCATACTGCCATGGCTACATCACCACTGGTAATTTCCACCACCTCACCGGTTGTAAGATCGGTAGTTGCTACTGCCAAGGGGATTTTTAGTGTTTCAAAGGTTGCGCCCCGAAAGATATCGTTTATCCACACCCTAAACTTCTCCGCATCAATCAGGCCGTCTCGTAAAGTAGGATCCACCAAACCCAGCACCGATTGCCAATTACCCTCTTCTTCAAAAAACTTCTCCACAAAATCAATGTTCCTATCTAGCGCATACATTGCTCCCACCAACGCTCCCATGCTAGTACCGGCAATACAATCTATAGGAATACCGCTGCCATCCAAAACCTTTAGCACACCGATATGTGCCACACCTCTAGCCCCGCCGCCGCTCAATGCTAAACCAACCTTTTTCGTCATTGATTTCATTATACCCTGCCTCCCGCCCAAAATGCCGACCACCCAAAAACTTGGCTCTCTGATTGACAAAAACTGGTATCGTCTAGTATTATCAAAACGTTAGGGGGAGGATCATACCTTCTTCTAGCGTAAGGTCAAAATGCACCTGGAGGTATTGAGGACATGCGCTATTTGCTGTTGGTTTTCATGGTTTTGGCACTGACGGTTGCGACACCAGTCAGCGCCGCCACCGACCGCGCCAGCCCCGTTTGCGCGAACGCAACGGTTTATGGCGCTGACATGCGTGCTTCCGTCCCGGCACCCGCGATCATGTGGTCTGCGGACTGGGCGGTCTCCCTCGACTCCTTCGCCAGCGAGGCCCGGCCTGGGACAACTGCGAACGAGTCCGCGATGACGGTGACCGCGTACACCAACATGATGGCCACCGAGCCGACGCCGCATCGATGTCATTTCTACGACACATCGACGGCGAGTGCACCCTACGCGATCTATGTGAGCGACGTCGACATCGGACTCTTCGACATGAGTACCCCGTCGGCGAGCGACCTCTACCTCAACAACAGCGCGACCATGAGTATGAAGGGCAGCGACGCACCGGCTACGACATGACCCCATACGAGGGGTATCGGTGATGCCTATTCTAACTCTACCAAGCGAGGACTACGGGTCCGTTATCAAACAGGGCGCCTTCGGGCGCCCGTTTTTTGTATCTAGTTGTGAGTTTATCGCCTAATAACAACCCTCCTGCATGCTTGCAGGAAACCCGTAATCGTCTAAAAGTGAACAGGCAAAAGCCCCATTGCCGTCATAAACCAACTCATACTTTCCATCCACCATCGCCGCAAAGAAATTACCGCCACCGCCCACTTCTCCCGGATGGCCAATGCTGACTCCGCCGCGAATATGCGTACCAGTGTCCTGATCAAACCTAAGTTTAATCTGTGACACATCAACATTGTATTTTTGGGCAAACAGATTGGTAATCTCCACCATCGCCGGGTTGTCATTTCCTACTTCCGCCAGATCGTCAGTGATATCACCCACCTTCTCCACCTTGCCGTCGACTATGGTCACCCGATAGCGGCGTTGGTTATCATCCGCACCCTGGCTCAGCAACACATAAAAGCAACCTTCACAGTCGGCCGCCTCAATGCTTGTCACCGTCAAACCGTCCGTGCTGCCGATTTCTGCAACCGCCAACTTGGCCAATGCCTTGTCTTCGTTTGTAGCCACTTCCCAATTGCGAGTACAGGCGCCTACTTCCTCGTCCCAACCAAAACCAGCACCAATCAAACACCCGTGTTCGTCTGTATCCCCACCTATCGTTTGCTCATTTGGCTGATAGTAATACCACACACCAGCCGCTACCACTAAAAGCAAACCAACAATTGCCCCTGTCCATTCCCATGCTTTCATTGTTTCTCAATTAAACTGATATCCATCGGCTCCATTATCTACTTTTACCAAAAAAATAAAATAGCCGTTATAAAAAACCGACCGCTGGGCGAACCATGCGGTCGGGTGGTACAAGATCGTGGAGAAGGTGATTGGGCTAGTCGCCCGTCCTCTCCGCGCCGGGGTCGGTGTCCCCAGCAGCCGCCGTCTCCTCGGCCGGCTCACCGGTCTCGACCTCGGTGTACTCGGCCTCCTCCTCTTCCTCCTCGGGACCAGGTAAACCGGCAACTTCGGCGAAGAGGAGTTCGAAGTCGCTGTTAAACTGGCCACACACCCGATCACCAGCGGCCTCCAGGGCCTCCAGCACCATGTTGACGGCCTCGCCGTCGGGCATCTTCATCCGCGCCGCCACTTCGGCCAACAGAAGCAAGTCGCTGGTGCACTCCACCTCCCCCAGCATCTCGCAGATTACGATGTGAGCTGGCTTCTTTTCATCCGGAACAGCATTCTGCTCGTCCATCTCCTCACCTCGGTACAGTATTTATTTTGCGCCAGAAGATGTTTCCTCCAGCGAAAGCATTCTAGCAAACTCCTTGTGGTTGTCAACAATAAATAGTCGCCCCCAGAGCAGTTATTAGATCAAAAAACGACGCCGCTAGTCATCCGTGACTATCCGGCGTCGATTTCAGAAAAGAGCCCCTGGGGTTTAGTGTGCTTACCCCTAATGTCCAATCGGCCTTGCCGATAATACAGAGCTGACGGAACACAATGCTTGCAAAACTGCTCTATCGGACACTGGCCACAGGTTTGCCAGTATTTAATCGACAGCATCGGAGTCCACATAAGCTCCCGAGAGTCCACCGAGGTTTGGCGCGCGTTATATTCGCCGACCACACTGGTATTGCCTGGGTAGAGATTACACACATTCCCCGACAACAACCATAAGGCGTCTCCTAAGCGTCTCCAGTCACGCTCTTCTTTTTCGCAGTATTGCTGGGTCAACCCCCGAATCAGCTGAGCTAGCTGTCTCCAGTCCGATTCATAGCCCGTCCAGCTATCCGGCAGCTCGATAATCCCACACTCCACTATTACTCGCATCACGTGGAAGTCCACCGGAATGGGAAAGGACTCGCTATCGAGCAATCCCCGATCGGCCAAGAAGAACCCCAGCATACTGGCCATTTTTTCCCGAAACCCCAAAAACCCATTGGGTGAATCGGGGTCGAATTTGCCACCGTTGCCTGAATATGTGGAAATGATACGAGCATACGCATCTTCCCAGGTTGCACCTTCTCCGTAAAAGAGCTGCCGCGGATCTCCGTGCCAATAATATTCTAGCTTGGTTAGGTTGGACACCCATTCATATGGCGCATACGCCATGCCCGACCTGTATTTCAAACCGCACGCTTGCAGCAGCTCGGAAATCTCCCGCACCAGCTTCTTCGAATTTTTGCGTGCAGCCACATACCTCGGGTCAAAAATGTTCGCCCTCGCCTCCCATACCCTCGCTAGCTGCTTAAATGCTGTGGTGCTTTTTATCCCTCCCCGCATCCACAGGCAAACAACAAACAAAAACCGGGCCTCCTCCACCCCACCTAGTGTCATCCCTTTCGGGAAGTTTTCATCCAGATGCGGAACTTGAGCGAAATTATAAGGGAATGCTTTTTGCTCTAGCGCCGCCAGTAATGCGTCAAAAACGCGCCGTGCTAGAGCACGGTTTACTCTCAATTTACCCTTAGCCGTAAGACACCTCCTTATCAAGGGAACATCACCGTCCCCCGTGATCTCTTCACAATATTTAAATAACAGCTCCCGGTCAAGCTCATTATAACCAGCTCCTGCTTTTTTCTTGGCTGGGGCGGCAATGAAGGTTTCCCACATCTACGATGCGGGTCCCCCCACTCGTCCCGGTTCAACCGGGACATCGTATGCGAACCCCTGCGGACGTTCTAATCGTCGACGCCCAAATAGAAGAAACCTCGGATGAAAATCCGAGCTTCCTTCTGGCTGGGGCGGCAGGATTCGAACCTACGATCACGGGACCAAAACCCGTTGCCTTGCCACTTGGCTACGCCCCAATACTTGTAACGATATCTAACTTTTCTTTACTACCAGAATGATTTAATTTTGCCACTTGCCTGCCCGCAGGACGCGGGACGCGGCCAGGGGCTACGCCCCACTCTTTGTCACACTCCCTTCGGGTTGCCTTGTTCCGGTCCACCGGAACTACGCCCCACTGACAACATCTAGATTATATCAATACCCCACGATACTCTAAATGATTCGCAGGGGCAATAAATGCGGGGGGAATCAATGGCTCATATTTTGAGCCGTTGATTTTAAACTATTTGACAACCAAAATTTTTTACATTATTATTTAGACGATAATCTAAATATCTAATTATGGCTATCAAAGACGTTTCAGCAGCATTTCGGGCCTTAAGTGACCCGATCCGGCGCGACATCTTAAAAAAACTACGCAAAAGGAGTATGACCCCGAGCGAATTGGCTATCCACTTCCCTATCTCCAAACCTTCGCTCAGTCACCATTTGAACATTTTAAAAAACGCCAATTTAATCGACGACGAGCGCCAGGGCCAAAAGATTTATTATTCACTCAATGCGACCGTTTTTTACGATGTAATGAATAATTTTTTAAATAACTTTAGATAGGAGGAAAGATGGAAAGATCTAAGCCAAAATTTACACTCAAAACTGAATGGTTTGCGCTTTTGATGATAATCATTATCATCGGCATTGCCGTCTGGGCATATCCACAGCTAGACGGGCCTGTCCCTTCACATTGGAACGCCGCGGGGCAGGTAGATGGTTACAGCACTCCACTCGGACACGCCCTAGGTATGCCAGCCATGTTTATAGGCATCTATCTGCTGCTTTTGGCACTGCCTTTTATAGAGCCACGCCGTCAGCACTTTTTGCAATCCTGGGGATTTTACGCCGTCATCAAAAACTTTTTATTGGGGTTCTTTGCCCTCATCTATGCAGTTTCCACTTGGGGCGGCTTAGTCGGCGAACAGATCCCCATGGGCACCATCGTTCCGTTGGCAGTTGGTTTACTTTTTATTATCTTGGGTAACTACATGACTCAAATCAAGTCCAATTTCTTCATGGGGATTCGCACTCCCTGGACCCTCTCGAGTGAAGACAACTGGAAAAAGACCCACCGCTTGGGCGCCTACACTTTTGTAATCGGCGGACTGCTTTTCTTTGCCACACCGTTTCTGTCAGTTCCCCTAAACTTTTACATCCCCATGATTGGCATAATCATTGCCGGTCTGCTGCCTGTCCTGATGTCTTTCGTCTGGTTCTTGAAAGACAAGCGCTAGTTCACTAGTTTGAACTCGCCACGGAAATAAGAATCGGTTTGCCCTAAACAGTCCCGCTGTGCCTCAAAACAGGCCCGTTTAGCCGATTCATAACAACCGGGGTCAGTAATCACTCCCGTCCAAAGCCCACCCACTGCAGGGCCTAGACAAGGTGGATAGATACTATAGCACTTACCCGCACACAGCTTGGGTTCATTGGCTTTCTTTTGCCGTAAACACTCGGCCAACTGCTCGTTGGCGCCCGGCTGACAATAAACCGGAATTTTGCAATCACATTCTTGAACCAGTGGCCACAACCATATCTGGGGTTGGCCTTGACTAGGATCAGACACCAAAGGAATCGGTGAAGTAGCTGGCATCAATATCTTGCAGGGGCAATCGGCTTGAGCTGTTTCAATATCCGCAAGTAATGCTTTAAGCTGACGAATTAAATTCAACCCGCCATCCTTTTCGTTATCTCCCGGCGCCACCATGGCATCCGCAGCCGCCAAACCAAATAACCTAGCAAAAAAGCCACGTAGCCCGGTCCATAACTTTATAAACAAATTAGTCGAAGTGGTCGGTGACATTGTCGCGTCAGCCCTCACAGACACCTCTTGGCTATCCAGCTCTTGTATGACATCAGCTACACTTGCTACCCCAATATCACTACGCTGGGCAGCCGCTTTTACTACACCTTGCAAAAACACTGCGTCGCTCTCGCTTTGCAGAACTTCTGCAAATTTTTCGTCCCAACCCGCTTCTTTAGCATATTCAACAAAGGCCTGCTGAAACGCCTCGCCCTCAACCAACTTACTGACCACATCGCTCGCTTCAACATCTACATAGACATCTTCGTCTAGATTGTCGGTCGCAGCCAAGCTACCATGTACATCCCACGGGGTTTGCGAAGAGAAGATAACCACCAACAAGAGCGCTATACCAATCACCGCACCGATTTTTTCTACCGTATTCATCTTTTCCATTATACCCAACCTCTTATTTGCGATTACGCAATATCATCATGCTGGTCATGATAAACAACACAGCAAAAAGTGTGGTTGCCATGACTATTGGTGTAACACCAAAATTGCCCAAGGCAAAAAGTGCTCGGCCGCATGCTTGAGTACATACTAAGTCCGGCGTAGCCAGTTGCCAGATCGCGATTCCCAACCCTACTAAAGACAGCACCCAAGCGGCAATATAATGAGCTCGCTTTTCCATTTGCCATAAACCAGTTGCCAACACCAAACCAATAGAGAGCATCATGCCTTTGAGCAACCAGCAGTAGCTCGAAAGTTCCCAACCCAATCCCTCGGTTAAAGTCATACAAAATACAAAGGCACCTAGCGCTAGAATAGTTGCGATCCAATAACCTACATAGCAATATTTACACGTCATAGTTTTATCAGCTTAGCCCCGCTTGGGGTGTCTTTTATATCAAACCCTTGTTTCTGGATTTCACCCCGCAGCTTATCGGACATAGACCAATTTTTCTTCTTGCGCGTAACTTCCCGCTTTTTTACTAACTCCTTGACCTTGGCCGGAATAACCAACTTATAGTCCTTTAAGCCCAGTCCCAAAACCTTGTCCCAATGCAGCAAAGTCGCCTGCTTATCAGCGAGTGACTTTTTATCAGTTTTGATAAGCTCCCACACCACCTCGAAAGCGGCCGGCATATTCAAATCGTCTTGCAGTGCCGCCAGAAATGCGCGGGTTCTTTTTTTGCACACACGCCCACCCGTCTTTCTTGCTGCAAACAAATTGTAAATCTTATTGAGTGAGTTACGCGCTGATACCAATGCAGTTTCAGAAAAATTAAGTTTAGACCGATACTGACTCGATATCACCAAATATCTAAATACCATTGGGTCCCAGCCCCGTTTTTCTAATTCACTTAGAGTAATGAAGTTGCCTTTGCTTTTGCTCATCTTGTCTTTACCCAAGAGCATAAAGGCACTGTGTACCCAGTAATGCGCTAACGGCTTACCACAAGCGGCCTCACTTTGTGCAATCTCGTTGTTGTGATGCACTAAAATATGATCTTCGCCACCTAAATGAATATCAAACGGCTGACCTAGCTCTTTGGTTGAGATCGCTGAACATTCAATGTGCCAACCCGGAAAGCCCACACCCCACGGACTAGGCCACTCCTGCTGTCTTTTGGCACTACCCGAAAATTTCCAGAGAGCGAAATCGGCATCCCGCTTCTTGGATTTGTCATGGGTCACCCTCGATTTACCAGTAGTTTGCCGCCCCAAAGCGCCGTACTTTTTGAACTTACTTGTATCAAAATAAATACCGTCAGCCGTGCGATAGGTATAGCCCTTTTTCTCGAGTTTTTTTATCAAATCTATCTGCGACTTAATATATTGGCTGGCCCAGGCAAATTTATTTGGCGGCAAAATATTTAGCTTTTTTAAATCCCGCTTAAACTCATCTGCGTAAAACTTGGTAATCTGCTTAGCAGTTTTGCGTTGACGTTTGGCCTCTTTTTCCACCTTGTCCTCACCGCTATCGGCATCGGAAGTGAGATGACCAACATCGGTAATATTCATAATGTGTTTCACCTTATAGCCCTCAAATTGGAGAGCTCGTTTTAGCAAATCCTCCACCAAATAAGTTTTGAGGTTGCCAATATGCGCCGACTGATAAACCGTCGGGCCACAAGCATACATCGAAATCTGACCCTTTTTGATTGGCTTAATAGTTTCCTTTTTACGAGTTAATGTATTAAAAACTCTCATGCGATTTTTAAATTAAGCCATCTCCGCGGTAAAAACATGTCACCATTGACCGCAAATGCTCCCAGCACCACCAACAAACCGCCCCAAACATTGCCAGCCGTTAGAACCTCGTGCAAAAAGATGACCGACAAAATGGCCACCTGGATCACCATGGTGTTGCCAATGGCTCGCACTTCCAAAACCCGCAGTTGTTCCAACGCTCCGGCATACAAGAGGCGCCCGAAGCCAAAAATTAGCCCCAACAAAACAATAATCCCCAGCATTGGCCAACTAAATAATACCGCTGGCGCTCCATCTACCACCAGCCCGATGGGCAACAAAATGGCTGCACCTACCCCATTGCTAATCAGTGTAATAAACAAATCGTCATCTCCCGGTTCCCGCCCAATCAGCCGCGTCAACACATCATTGAAAGCATAACCCGCCTCCGCGATTAAAAGCAACGCAATACCAAACAGGGTACCCGATAGAAAGTTGCCGGCAAAAAATATATAAATGCCCAAGACCATAATCAGCATCCCTAAATACTTCCAAAAATTCGGCTTTTCCTTAAGCACAATATAAGCCATCACAAAGGCAAAGACAGCTCCTGTCCCAGACAGCAAACCAGCCGTCGCACCAGTGACATACTGCAGACCAATAATAGCAAACAGATTCGCTGCTCCGTAGCCCACCGCCCCGCTAATAATTAGCAGATAGATTTCCTGTCTAGTTAGTTTGAAGGTGTCTTTTTTTCGTTTGAACCAGAAATAAATCCATACCGACAAAAACGCAACCAGCTGAATCGCCGCCACAAAAATGTATGGCGGAATAATCTCTAGACCCATCTTCATGATAATCCGAGCGGCTGACCAAATGAATATAACAAAGAGTACCTGGAAAACGAAGTGAAGCTTGTTTATCTTTTTCGCCATATCCCTTTTATCATCTCATTTTCGCCACTTCGTTCCTACCCTCCAGCGCTCGACTGAGAGTCAGTTCATCGGCATATTCTAAGTCCCCACCCATCGGCAGACCCCGGGCAATTCGGCTAATCTTAATATCTAGACCGTCCAGTAACCGCATCAGATAGGCCGCTGTGGCTTCGCCCTCTACATTGGGATTAGTGGCAATAATTAGCTCCTTGACCTCAGACGAGCCCTGCAACCGCATCAGCAGATCTTCAAAATGCAAATCTTTGGGCCCAATCCCGTTCAATGGTGAAATCTGTCCACCCAACACGTGATAACGACCCGTGTATCCCGCCTTTTCTAGGGCGATGACATCTAACGGTTCTTCCACCACACATATCAACGAGCCGTCACGACTTTTATCGCTACAGATGTCACAGACAGCTTGGTCAGTAATATTGTGACAGGTCTCACAGTACTGCAAATCATTTTTTAGATTCGTGAACGCTTCACCTAAACTCTTTGTATCAATATTGGAGTTTCTGATTAAATAAAAAACCAAACGCGAGGCCGTTTTGGGCCCCACCCCTGGCAACTGACTTAGCTGCACAATCAGCTTGTCTATCGACTTCGGTAGTTTATGCATATCCTAGAAATTTAAATACCTAGGCCCAGATCCTTGGCGACCGCCTTCATCTTGTTGGCCGCAGCTTGTTGAGATTTGGAAACGGCTGATGCCATGGCTTGTTTCAAAAAGCGTTCCACACTGTCTTTTTCGCTAGGTGTAAACAGCTCCTCATCTATTTCGATACTTTCCACTTTTTGCTCACCATTTACTACCACCTTGATCCGTCCACCCAGCTCCACACCCTCAAACCGCATGTCCTTCAGTTCGCGTTGGATAGCTTTGGCCTTGGCCTGCATTTGCCACATTTTTTTTGCCTTATCTAACATCGCCTTTCCTTTCTTTTACAAGTCATCGGCGACCCCGAATCTGCCTTAAGGGGTAAACCTTATGAATTAATAACCACTGACTCTACTATTATATCTTTCAACGGTCGGCTCTCTTCACCTTGGCCATTATTCTCCACGGGTGTAGTCGCGATTTTATCCACCACGTCCAACCCCTCTGTCACATGACCGAAGATGACATAGTTTTTCGGCAAATCATAGTCGGCCTGCATAATGAAAAACTGGCTACCGTTAGTATTGGCACCACTATTCGCCATAGCCAAGGTGCCACGGGTATATTCACCAGTAATGGCCTCATCGCTGAATGTGTAGCCCGGCCCACCAGTTCCATCATCCGAAGGGTCATCATCCTTGGAATTGGGGTCACCGCTTTGGATCATAAAGTTTTCAATCACACGATGAAATTTAACGCCATTATAAAAACCTTGCTTGGCTAAAAGCACAAAGTTAGCCGCCGTCTTCGGCGTGTGCTGAGTATCTAGCTCAACTGTAATATCTCCCTCGCTGGTCTTTAAAGTTAAGCTCTGGCTAGCCGCCAACTCTTCTTTGCTAATCTCGCCAAAAGGACCCGCTACCCGATTCATTTGACCCGAAACCAAATATTTTATACCAGATACACTACCCAAAAGCGCCATCACAATTACCAATGTACCAACCAAAGTTAGCGAAATCCGCTTTATCCAACTTCTCATGGGCGCCGTGCGTGCTAACTCACGCTCTCTAATTTCTTTTTGCCAGACCTGCTTTTCGGCTATAGCTCGTAACTTTCTTTCTCGTGAACGTTTCGACATATCTTTTTAAAAAATAAATTAACTAATATCTCACTATCAAAACCACCCCGCCTTCTCTTTCGAGAGGTACAGATTTTTAAAAATCACCTCAACCTATCAGCGAAATCTGGGCCGTGATATTAGTTCCGTAAAAAATAATCCACGGACCAACAATATTAATAATGGCAATTGATACCAAAATCACCGCCAACTGACGCCAAAACGAATTCGTAAAATTCTCCTGACGACGAGCTTCGGCCTTGAAGGCGGCTACAAATTCTCTGCTCAAAATGCTCATATCCCAATTATACCTTAAAACGCTGGGGGGAAGAGGGTCTTTTTGAATCTTTGCCACCAACTTTCCTGATCATAAGTGGGCTCTGTTGGCGCTGGTGGCGCGTTGTCGATAGTGGATTGAATCAGCCCCGACTGCACCAAATTCTGCAAGGCCGTTTCAAACGGAGTTTTAGCTGCAGGCAGCTCCGGCAATATCGGCACACCGTAAAGCTCGGCGCTGATACCTTCAATAAACTTAATATCTTTCTTCTGGGCAATAACTTTCTCCTGATACTCCTCGACAAACTCATCCACCTGCGCAAAATCTTGCTTTACCTCGGCCTCGGTTCGGCTAGGTATGGATGCCTCGATCTCGTCTTCGTCTGGCAAGGTCGTACTATCGTCAATCACATCCTCACCGTCTACCGGCAAACTCGTGCCTCCGCTCCGAACAATCAGTTTGACTATCCCGTTTTGTACAACATTCGCATCATCCGCACCCGTAGCTGTAACTAAAAACTCATATGTAGTAGGCGCCGTCCCGCCACTGGTCTTCAGTCGCAATTCGCTACTACCCGCCGCCGTAATCTGGGCTGGTACAAATTCCGCAGCAATGCCTGACACCAGACCAGAAATCGATAAATTCACTTTGGCAGCATAATTGTCGATTGGTGTTAAACCAACCATGTAGGCGGCCACTCCACCGGCTTTTATGGTTTGGGTAGCTGGTGTTAACGACATTTTGAAACTTGGCTGTGGCGCTCCGCCAGTATCAGGAGTGATCGAGATAGCATTAACCCCCCAGTTGGTCGCACCGTCTGCACTAGAAAAACCTATCGACATATCACCACTCTTTACCTCGTGGGTTAAAACCACCGAGCGGATCTTTTTATCCGCCACCACATCTACCGCCTGAGCTCCCAGTTGAATTCGGGTAGCCAGCTTGTTGGCCGGATCGCCAACTACAAACTTTACGTCATAGACCCCCGCCTCTAGCCCGCTAATCTTGAACTGATTTGCGCCCGAGCTGCCGTTATAATCACGGTTCAAAAGATCGGAAACATTTTTATTGCTAAATTCCTGCACGGCAGTTGTTTGCCAACCATAAGTTAATTTAACGCCTACAGTCGGATAAGTAGTTAGCGCCCCTTTCACGTGTATCGCGCCACTAGCCAGTTCGCTGCCTGACGCTGTACCAAAATCAAACACATACAGAGGAGTTTGTGCCAACGACCATCCCACTAAAACCGCTAACGCTAAAATCACCGCTAGGGTCGCGCGCAAATCCCAGCGCAAAAAATCCAAGGCTGGCCGGAAAATGTATCTCATGAGTCCAGTATACCTTAAAAACCCACCCCCTTATTCGACTACCAACTCTGGTTCCGGCTGGAGCATCTCGGTCGCTGGTTCCAGTGGCGGCAATGGCGCTGGCTCTTCCTGGCGCTCACGCTCTAAATCTCTAAAAGTCATGCGCTGAGCATCAAAATATAGCTCCACACGTCCCACGGGACCATTTCTATGCTTAGCAATTAAAACATCAGCAATGTTCTTGCGTTCCGTGTCAGGGTTGTAATAATCGTCTCTGTATAAAAACATCACCACGTCAGCGTCTTGTTCAATAGAGCCAGATTCTCGCAAGTCGGACAACTGCGGGATTTTTCGTGGTCGTTGCTCTACCTGACGGCTCAACTGTGATACAGCCATCACCGGAATCTCTAACTCTTTAGCCAACGCCTTGAGCGAACGGGATATCAAAGACATTTCTTGCACCCGACTCTCTTGGTAATGCCCAGCCGCACCTTCCATAAGCTGAATATGATCTACTATCAAAAGATCTAGGCCTTTTTCAGATTTTAGACGACGCGCCTTGGTCCGAATCTCCATGACATTAACGAAAGCTGAATCGTCAATGTGAATCGGTGCTTGGCTGAGCTCTCCCATCGCTTCGGACAGCAATTCGAAATCTTCCTTAGCTAAATTGCCCGTCCTAAGTTTCCATGAGTCAATACCACTCTGCGCTGACAAAAACCTGTCAATCAACTGATCGTTGGACATCTCTAAGCTGAAGATTCCCACATGATAGTGCTGATGTAGAGCAGCATTCAAGGCAACGTTTAGAGCAAATGACGTTTTACCAATACTAGGACGCGCGGCCACAATAATGAGATCGGACTTCTGCAGACCGGAGAGTAACCTGTCCAAATCTCTGAAACCAGTTGGGATCCCGCGCAAAGAACCACGGTTCTCATGTAGCGAGTCAATGCGCTCGAAAGCGTCAGTCAGTACATCTTTGACCTCCACAAAACTCGAACCCATGTGTTTGCGTGAAACATTAAACAGCAGTTGTTCGGCCTTATCCAAGGTTTCATCCAGCTTGATATCTTTTTTCAAAGCCAACTCACCAATCTGACTAGAAGCCGCAATCAAACGACGCAAAGTGGCATTATTGGCAATTATCTCAGCATACTGCGTAGCATGCGCTGGACTGGGCGTCCCTGCCGTCAAAGCTGCAATCTTGCTAGCTCCACCAATTTGTTTCAACTGGCCCTTCGAGTTCAAAACATCGGTCACCGTCACTACATCAATCGGTCGGTGGTTTTCATACAAATCACTAATCGCCGCGTACACTAGACCGTTATATTCATCGTAAAAATCTTCCGGACGAATCCGATCAGCCACTTTCCCAACCACGTCCTTATCCAACAAACAAGCTCCTAGTAAGGAGATCTCGGCGTCCAAATTTTGCGGGGGCATAAGTTCGGCCATCTTCTTTTAGTTAAACACCTTGCTCACCTCATCCAGCTCAAGCCCGGTCTGTTCGTCCCCCCGCGATCGGCTATCGACTACACATTCTATTTTACACTCCAACCCACGCCCGACTAAAACATCTCTCAATTGGTGAGCATAACCATTTTGCTCAAAAGCAGTTTTGTAAAAAGGCAAAGAAAACTTCAACCGCAATACTTCGCCATCCAGCTCTACATCTGCTCTTGCCAATGCCGCCCCGATAGTCGGACTGGCCAAAGAGATCTCATCAACTACGCTAATCCAGGCCTCGCGATCAAAAACCGCGCTAGCCATCGGCTGGCTAGACACCGAGGCCACCTCCTCAACTTGGTCGTCTACCGACTCTTCAGCCGGAGCTGGGGGCACATTAGTGTCGTGATCGTGATGATGCCCGAAGCGATTGGCCGCTCTGACTGCCAAAAGCTCAAACGGCATTTGAGGCAACACCGCCTGCTTTATCATCACCGGCAAATCCATTACCTCCTCAGCCAACCACACCAGATCGTTAAGTTGAAGCTTATCAGCCAAATTTTGTAGTTTTTTTGCCTCCGCCTCACTAACCACTATCTGGGCACCCACCTTTATCGCCAAAATTTGGCGCACAACCCGCGCCCACATCTCCGCCAGCCGATAAAGGTCATAACCATCCTGATAAATTTGATTGATACGCGCCAGCACTGCATCTGTGTGAGCTCCCACCAGTGATTCCGTTAGCTCGACCACTGCCGACCAATCCACAAACCCCAGCCAACGGCTCAAATCTGCTTTGCCCATTTTTGAACCAACCGAAGCCACCTGCTCCAACAAACTCTCCGCATCTCGCAAACTTCCTCCGGCCTGCTCAGCCAAAAACGCTAACGCCTCATCATCTATCTCTACCCCCTCATGCCCAGCGATCACTTTCAGCCGAGCTGTGACGTCCGTAATACTCAAGTGCCGAAAATCAAACCGCTGACATCTAGAGATGATCGTGGCGGGTATCTTGTTTGGCTCGGTGGTAGCCAAAATAAATAGAGCGTGCTCTGGTGGCTCTTCTAAGGTTTTTAGCAACGCGTTAAAAGCGCCCTTTGATAACATGTGCGCTTCGTCTATAACATACACCTTATACTTGCCCAAACTAGGTGCCAACTCTACTTTCGAAGTCAGCTCACGAATATTGTCTACACCGGTGTGCGAAGCGGCGTCCACCTCCAACAAATCCACAAAAGTGTTGTTAGCCAAAGCTTCACAATTAGCACATCTCCCACAGGCCTCATGTTGGGACGTAGGAGCTAGGCAGTTTACACTTTTGGCTAGAATTCTAGCCACTGACGTTTTGCCAGTACCCTTTGGCCCTGCAAACAAATAAGCATGTGCCACCTGCCCACTTTTAACCTGATTTAAAAGCGTCACTTTAATGTGCTCTTGGCCAATTAGCTCGCTAAATGTTTGTGGTCGATACTTTCTGTACCAAGCTTGTCGCATAATCCAAGCCCCTCCTCAAAAGCTCATATAAGCCACCCCATCATATCACAGCGCTCCTTGTCGGCTCCGTGCTACTTCTCGGTCATATTGGGACACCAATTAAATATAAAAACCAAGGAGCCGATTAGCTCATAAATATCTTCCTAACCTTGTCTAAGTCCGCCCCCGCTCTTTTTATTGTAATACCCCCCAGTGCCTCTACCAACACCACCGACGATGGTTCGCCCACCAGGGTACCGCCGTCAACATAGAAATCCACCTGATCACCGAAGTACCCTTTGGCCTCCACTATATCCTTGGCTGGGGGTTGACCGGAGAAGTTGGCGCTTGGGGCCACCAACGGTCCCACCTGCTGTAATAAAGCCCTCAGCTGCGGTTGAGGCGGGATTCTAAAGGCATGGGTTTTAAGAGGCCCTTGTACCAGATAGTCAAAATTGTGTTTCACAGGCAATATTATGCTAACCCGAGCTGGCCACAAGCGCTCCAGTTTTGCACGCATAGCCGTATCTAGCTCCACGCCAAATATTGTCAGATCGGCTATATCACCAATTAAAATAATCGATGGTTGGGTGGCCTCTCTACCTTTCAACCGATAGATTCGCTCCACCGCCTGTCGGCTAGTGGCCAACCCCATCAACCCATACAAAGTATCACTCGGCAAAACCCCCACCCCTCCCTGCCTTAGCGCAGCTACGACTTGGTCTGTTATTTCCATACGGACATCATACATAAATAAATAGGGGCGAACTAACGTTCGCCACCAATTACTACCGCAGGATCAAGACCTTTGCCACCGAGCGTACCGGCGCTTAAGGGTTTTTTCACACCCAGTTCGACTTCCCCGAACATACAGGCGCTACATAACCCCTCCGTCGACAGATGCTCATCGCAGCAGGTCTTCCCACAGTTTCGACAAGAATCTGAGGCTGGATTGGTACATCCAGAAATCTCACAAATCGCCCACATACTTTGGCCTCCCTGGCCGAAAAGAACAGCTGGCCTCACTATATACTAAAAGAACCCCAAAATAAATTCGGGGGTCCTTTTAGTTTCCTAAAAAATTTAGCGAGGTTCCATTGGGCGAGCTTCATTCACGCGAATTTCGCGACCATCAAGCTCTTTGCCATCGAACATTTCAATGGCAGCTTTAGCTTCGTCTTCTGTTGCCATAGTGACAAAACCAAATCCTTTGGAACGGCCAGACATCTTGTCAGAGATTACGATAGCATCTTCCACCGTACCAGCCTGAGAGAAAGCTTCTTTCAAGCTATCAGTAGTGGTGTCATAGCTAAGGTTTCCGACGTACAATTTCTTTTCCATCTTTGCCTTAATCCTTATCTTCTATATGAGTAAGAGCGACCTTTTCTCTCTTTACACTTACTTAAGGTCTAAACCTCGAAGGCAAAGAAATCGAAAACACTTACGAGAGCCATCATACACGAAAGCCAATAAAAGTCAATCCCAGTCAAAGGTTTTTAGGCCACACCGACCTTTTGAGCAAATTTGGGCATCACTCCCTCTAGCTTCATCGCCCGAATCATTCTGGTCACTCCGATACCACCACCAAAGCGCTTGGTCATCGGTAAAGCCAGATAGGCCTCTAACTCCCGCTCGACTCGCTCACGACCGAATAGATCGAATAACAATTGGGCGTAGCCACCTTCACTTACGGTATAAAAATATTTACGCATTTCTTCCGGGCTACAACTGCGCTCGGCACTGCCAATCGTTTCCATGCCATGAATGATGACATCGACCTTAGCGAAGATATCATTGTCAATATGCTTCATGTTCCAAAACGGATGACTGGTAAAAGGAAAATGAGTCAAAAAGACAATCGGTGCAAAATCCTTTTGCATGTCGGTTTCGTGAGATGCCTGTAAATCCTCAACCGCATAAAACTTAGCCACATTGTTATAGGCAACGTCCATAGCGGGGCTCGAAAAGCCCAGAAATCCCAATAGCTCACTTTCCAGCTTCATCAAGTCCACCATATCGCCTCGGCTCTCAAACTCAACCATTGGGAAAATTTTATCATGCCTACCCGGAATCGGATTTGGCTCATCCCGATAGCTGGTCGAAATACAAAAAACTCCAGCTACTTCTGGATGTTTTAAGAGTTCTATCTCCAGCCATACTTGGCCAGTTTGGGGTAGGGGCCACATTGTTCCTCCAAAGTCGTACTTGGCCACCGTTTTGGGATCCTCACAGGCAGCCAGAATCGAAACCCGACTCTGAACTGGTACCTCAATAAATCCGCGGGCCTTAAAAAACTCTCGCATCTTGGCTACGACAAAGTCGTATTCAAATATGTCTATCATACTTCCTCCTCCAACTTAACAAATATATCTTTTGGGCATAAAAAAACGGGCCTCCCGGCCCGCATCATCATCGGATTAAGCAAATATCTCGAAAATGAAAGCAAAATTTCTTCATAATTCTTCTAACATTCTAGCCCCTGTCAAAAATTTGTCAAATTTTCAATGGCTCAAAAAATGAGCCATTGAATTTTACCTCAAAACATACTTTACAAACCGTCCGACCTTGCCCTGCTGCACAATTACTCCTGCCCTTTCCAACAGATCTAAATCCCGAGTGGCCTGGGCTTCCGACACCTTAGCCACCTTGCGATACTGAGCGTTGGTCAAACTTTTGTTTTTACGCAGCAGCATTAGCCCCGCTGCCAGCCGCTCTTCCTTTTCGCTGTGCACACCAAACTCCGGTACATGCCGATGTCCCAACCAAATCCATGCTAGCAGCCCGATACCAACGATGATCAGCAAACCATTCATAATCTTATTTTACCTTATTTGTAATAAACCCTTTTACCGACTCGCAAATCAATATACTCGCTCGGCGGTTGATCGGGCATCTCCCTCAAAACCCGCACCAAGTTATTTAGCTGTTCCTCCCATGAAGCTGTCGTATCCAAGATGATTCGCCAACCGTCCTTGGTTTCCATTTCCACTTCAAATGTGGTCTCGGGGACAGTAATCCGACGAATTGTAATATTCGTCCGCCTGGGCAAGTTCGCCGCAAAACTGGTTACAAAGTCAATGAATTCAGTAGTCACGATTTTCTGACTTAAAGATATTGGCACATTCTTCAGATCCTCCACTACTAGCAATGGGCTGCCTGGTTCGGCCTCGTCATACACCACTCCAAATCGGTTCACCAAAAATTGTTGTCCACCGGTCTGCCAAATAATTGAGGTCTGATGCTCGGTCACCTCAACCGTTAGCGTATTAGAAATTAAATTTTTGCTAAAGGCCACGTCGGCGATTTGGTTTTGTTTCAAAAGCTTACGTTTGGCCAACCCCTCCATAAAAGTTATCGCATTAACTTTTGTAAAACCCTTAGGGAAAAGTACGTGTTGCACCTCCTCCGGCTCCAACAAATGCGTGCCAGTAATCTTGAGATTGTCGAGCATAAAGAAGTTGGAAAAGAAAATGAAATAAATCACCAACACCAGTACCACACCCACACCCACTTTTATAAACGGGCCCACTTTGGTTTGGAATTTAACCTGCCGCAGCTTGGCTCCAGTCAATTGCAGCGCCGCTTTTTGTCTTAACTCACGACCCAATCGTTGTCGTTCTTTGAGTTTTTGCCTGTAGCCCAAAACCCGTGGGCGCGTAGCCCGCCTAAATCGCAAGTTCCTCCACCAATTAAAATTGATTTTTATCTTCACCCCGCTAATACCCCATGACTCAATGTAATCACTTGTCTCGCAAATATTTCAAAAGCTCGTCACCAAAAACATTGGCTCGGCCCGCCCCCAAAGTCAGTAACACGTCGCCGGGCTTGAGCTCCTTGACCACATATTGTTTTATTTTATCGAAATCACCCACGAACTTGGCTCGCCCACCAGCCCGATTAATCACCTCGACCAAACCCTCGGCTGAAACGGCTTTTTTGTCCGCTTCACTATCGCGTACCGCATAAATCGGAGCCACCACCACTAAATCCGCCTGCCCGAAACTAGTTGCAAAATCATTTAGCAGTAGGCGAGTGCGACTAAACTGATGTGGATGAAAAACCACCACCAGCCGTCGTTTACCAAAATACTCTCGCATACCCTCTAAGGTAGCTTTAATCTCGGTCGGGTGATGTGCGTAATCATCCATAAAAGTCATGCCCTTGACCGTACCCAAGAGCTGGAATCGACGTTCTACACCCCTAAACTCATCCTGCAGGACATGTTTGACTGTCGCATCACAAATCTTGAGATGTCTCGCCACCGCCCAAGCCAAAAGTGCATCGGCCACGTTGTGCCGCCCCGGTACTTGTAAATGCAGTCGCTCTCCATTGACCGAGAAATACAACCGTCCTTCTTTAAACTCTAGATTGGTTGCCTGCAAATCATTATCTTTTGCAAAACCCACGAACACCTTTTTCCGGTCAACTTGCGCTAACACCTCTCGCACATTCCTGTCATCGCCATTAGCAATAATGATACCGTCTTTTTTAGGTACGCTCAGAGCAAACTCACGAAAAGCCGCCTTAATCTCCTCTAGGTCCTTATAATAATCCAAGTGATCGGCTTCAATGTTTGTAATGACTGCGATTTTTGGTTTTAAATCCAGAAACGACCGACCATACTCACAGCCCTCTACCACCATCTCTGGTCCATCGCCAATTGCGACATTCGCACTCAAATTTTTTACCTCGGCCCCGATCAAAGCCGTGGGATTATGACCAGCCGCCTGCAATATCATTGTCACCATTTTGGTGGTAGTAGTTTTGCCGTGAGTACCAGAAATAGCGATGCCGATTTTCTTCGACATCAACTCACCGACTAGTTCTAGACGACGCCTCACCGGTAGCTTTCTCGCTTCGGCTGCTTTGAGCTCTGGATTGTTTTTGGGGATAGCCACCGACATAATAACCTCGTCAACATCCTTGGCCAGATGTTTGGCACTATGTCCAATCTGCACGTCGATGCCCTTAAATCGCATTTGATGCATAGCATCAAACTCCCGCATATCAGAACCCGAAACCTTGTGCCCTTGGGTATGCAACAGTTCGGCCAACCCTTGCATACCAACGCCTCCAATCCCCAACAGGTGGTAGTGTTTCTTTTTCATAAAACTTCTAGATTAATTTTGCCTGAACGATAAATCGCTTGAAGGCCGTCCCCACCGGATAGGACGTCTGCAGAGTTAACAACCGCTCGTTGCCATCACCCTGTCCCAAAACCTCAATTTGAGTAGGGGAGACCACCATCGTGTTATAAATTTCATAACTATACACTCGCCCCCGCGCATCGCTCACCTCCACCACGTCGCCTACTGCCACCTGGGGCAAAAGCGCAAAAACGGTTTTATATTCCCCGGGCTTATAAGCAAAATCGGATGAATGACCAAAATAAAACGCATTGCCAGTTTGACCCGGCAAAGCTGTGCCCGGATAGTGCACCACGCCTTGGGCTAGCGCTTCCTGAAATGGCCCCTCGCCCACCTCATCGATATAAATTAACGGGGCTTCAATATCTAAAGACGCCACTCTAATCCGATTGGGCTCCTCCAATTCCCCCGCCAGCGCAGTCCAAGATCCGGACACATCGCGTTGCCACCAAAAGGATACATTTTTTACAAAAAATCCCCAGTTGGCAAACACGAAGGCCACGAGTGCTATAACAACTACCCAAATTGTGGTTCTAACCCCGTGGTGTAATGGCTTCATTTAACAAGTCCTAAAATAAGATCGGCTACACTACTACTGGCTCCAATACTTATTTTACCAAGCTCCTGCATCTTTTGCGTCATTACTTCTCGTACATCGTCTTCATTCAACACCTGTTCAATCATGGCCAAAAGCTTCTCGGGGGTAAGCTTTTTTTGGTCTAAAGCCGTCGCTGCCCCTGTTTCAGTCAAAAAATGAGCATTTCTTACCTGGTGATCCCCAGCGCTACCTGGCAGGGGAATTAGTATGGCAGGCACACCAAAGGCCTGAAAATCAAACACGGAAGAACCGGAACGTGACACTATGGCGTCTGCCGCCAGCAACCCTTCGCGATAGGTTCTAATATCAAAATCAAAAATGAAATAGTTCTCTGCCAAGGTATCGGGCAAAGTGGTCTTTTCGGCCTTGGCTCGTTCAAAACTTAAAGTGCCAGTTTGATGGATAACATTATAATTAGTCAATACCTCGGGCAATATCTTCCAAAAGGTCTCATTAATCGCCTTAGCTCCCTGCGAACCACCTGCCACCATCAGTGTTTTTCGTCGGTTATGGAAAAAGGTCCGCGGCTGAGTTTTCAATAAGTCAACATCCATGGGCAAACCGGTATAAACCAGCTTGGCCTTATATTGAGATAATTTGGGGTTGTTTTTTAAATATTGCGCAATGGGGTATGCTACCGCCACTCTGGTCGCCGCTCGTAAGGACAGTCGGTTAGACAAGCCCAGTCGGTTGTCTGACTCATGCACAACTACTGGTACACCTGCCCGTGCCGCCGCCAAGACCACTGGCAAAGAAACATATCCGCCCTTAGCAAATACGATATCGGGGGCAAAATCCGCAATTATCTTTTTTGCCTGGCCTACACCTCTGAAAAATCGAAAGACATCGGCCACATTTTCCAGCGAAAAATACCGACGCAGTTTGCCTGCTGAAATCGCCCGGAACTCAATTCCGGCGCTCTCTACCAACTCGCGATCTGCAGGTTTAGTCGAACCTACATACAGCAAGACGATATCTTTAGATTTGTCTTTAAGAGCGGCGGCTACGGCCAATGTCGGCATCACGTGCCCCCCAGTTCCACCACCCACTAAAAGGACTTTCATCTCTAGATGTTGTAACAGTTTGCTTGGAAATATTCAAGAGGACACCCGCCGCCATCAACATAATGACTAGCGAGCTGCCACCCAAGGACACAAACGGCAAAGGCACACCCGTTAACGGCAACATACCCACAGTCGCACCCATATTGAGCACCGCCTGCAAACCAATCCAAGTGGTAATACCCAAAGCCAACATCCGTCCGAACATATCTGGCGCCCTTCTGGCTACCACTAGTCCTCGCCACACAATAAAAGCGAATGGCAAAAGTACCAAAAAGACCGTACCAATCAACCCCAACTCCTCACCAATTACTGCAAAGATAGAGTCAGAGGCCGCTTCCGGCAAAAAATTATATTTTTGCCGACTATGTCCATATCCCAAACCGAACAAGCCGCCACTACCGATAGCTAACAAGGCCTGATTAATATGATACCCCGCCCCGAGCGGATCAGCTCCCGGGTTCAAAAAAGTTAGCAATCGCCTGAACCGATACGGCGCCGCTTTTATCAGCACCAGAATAGCACTTAGGCCACCAAAAAATAAAATACCCAGCTGTCCCCAGGTAGCTCCAGCTCCCATGTACATCACCCCCGCAATAATCGCTATCAACGTAGCTGTGCCCAGGTCTGGCCCCTGCATGACCAAAAGAAATATCGCGCCTACAATCACACAGAAGGGCAAAAAGGTTTTATAAAAATCCCCGATTTCCCTACCCTTTTTCTCAAACCAGTAAGCAAAATATACTATTAAACCAAACTTCATTAACTCACTGGCCTGCAGTGTTGAAAAGCCCAAGTTTATCCAACGTTTGGCACCACCCGCCTCTACACCGATACCTGGCACCAGCACTAGCAACAATGCGATAACACCAACCGCCAAAAAGATGGTAGCATAACGCTTCCAATACCTATAATCAATCCTTTGAAAAACCCACCAAAAAAACAGACCGACCCCGGCAAAGATAGCTTGGCGAATCAAATAATAATTATTAGTTCCAGCTGCTTCGTAGGACTGTACCACCGATGCTGATGCCACCATAATCAAACCAAAAATCACCAGCCCCAGTATGACCAATGCCAAGTAGTTATCTTGTCGGTGATAATTTTTCACCCTGTAGAAGATTTTAAAAAAATAATGCTTTTGTTTTTGAAGTTTAATATAAAAACCAACCCCCACCCATACACCACATCCAAGTGTGCAAAACTAAACTGATTGCATTATAAAAAACAATTCTAAAATTCTCTACGGGGTCACCTACCTATTATAACCTCTTCACCAAGTCCCGAAACTGATCCCCTCGTTCATAAGCATTTTTAAACATATCAAAGCTAGCAGCGGCTGGCGCCAATATTACCACCCCACCTCGGTCTTTCACAGCCCCAAAGCCCCCCTTGATTGCCGCACGCAGGTGTGGGAAGCCCTCCGTCTTTACATCCGGAGCATATCTCTTGAAGCTTTTGTAGAAAAGTGGTGTCGACTTGCCAATCAAGGCCACAAACCTGACCCCGTGTTTTTGAGCCGCCTTCGCTAGAGCATCAATATCTCCTCCTTTGTATACCCCGCCAACTATGAGCGCCACGTTGGTATAAGCAAAACTTTCCGTAGCCGCAATAGCCGCTTCTGGCGTAGTCCCCAAAGAATCATTTACAAACAACACCCCTTTTTTCTCTCGCACAAATTCTAACCGGTGGGGAAGTGACTTGAAGGTTTTTAGTTTTTTAACAATGTGCTTTAGCGGCACTCGCTGCGTCAGTGCTACCGCCACCGCCGGCAAAATATTTTGCAGGTTGTGTTCGCCCAATAAAGACACCTCTTTTCTATCAATTACCTCTCGCCGTTTGCCCGTGCGCACATCGCGATACACAATCTTGTCTTTTGCCAAATACAACCCCCGATCCAAAACCTTGCGAGTAGAATAGCCAAATTTTTTAGCCCTAGATTTTTTTAAAGCTTCACGAGTAACCTCAAAATCACGACTAGCTACCAGCCAATCACTTTTACCCTGATGTGTAAAAATATTTTGTTTAGCTTTTAAGTATTTGGCGAAAGTCCCATGTCGGTCCAAATGCTCCGGCACTACATTCAAAAGCACCGCCACGTGCGGACTCATCCTTACATCCTCTAGCTGAAAACTCGACAGCTCCAAAACAACTATGTCACTCTTCTTTAACTTGGTTAAAAGCTGCAAAGGCGCCACACCAATATTACCTGCCAACCACACCCGTTTATGCCCTTTGAACAAATGATAAACCAAAGCCGTAGTAGTTGATTTGCCCTTGGTGCCCGTAATCCCCACCATCTTTGCCGGACACCGCTCCATAAACAATCGGATAGCACTACTCATCGGCACCTTTTTTGCCACCGCCTTTAGTGCCGGGGTGTCCAAAGGCACTCCAGGCGAACGAAAGATGATATCAAACCTTGCTAGATCGGCTAGATAATGGGCACCTAGGTTAAAATTGGCACCAGCCTTTTTAGCCACCGTATAATTAGCCCCCAAGGCCTTGGGTGTACTTTTATCCAATACCATTACCTGGGCACCTTCACGATGCAAAAACATAACCAAATCCAGACCCTCTTTGCCGAGCCCGATGACAGCTATCCGTTTCCCTGCAAAACTCTTTTTTGCCATAGATCCATTATAGATACGACCATTAGAGTTTTATAGTGTACAATAAAGCCATTCGTACATTGTGAGGTGACCATGCACCAGATAATTGGCTCCAAGATTAAGGAAAGTGATATACCACTACTTGATCTGATGGTTCAGGATTACGGCTTCCAAGGGTTCAAAACCCTGCCAAGCCAGTGCGGCTTCGCTTCTCTCCGCGAACTTATCGACCATATTAGTGGTCCCGAAATGACTGAGCGCGAGTTTTTTCTGGGTGGTGGCGTCTATACCCGATTGCTGCACTGCAAAAAATTGGCAGAGCAAAACAACATCGCTCAATCTGATAAGAAGCCCTGATTTACCCACCAAAAACCCACTACTGGTTCGCGACATCTAACAACCCACGGCACCCCTTGGGTTGTTTCTCTTATAAGTAGGTTGGGACTTCTCCGACATACCTCTGGTTACGGTTCCAGCACCGCCTCACGTGCACCATGGTTGATCGTAATCCTTACGTCATTCACACCCGTAAACTGCGTCAGGGTTTTTTGCACCTGCTGACTGATGGCCATTACCCTAGCCGAACCACCTATTTGAAAATCAAAGGCCTCATTGAAATCCACTGTGGCCACACCATCCACTATGTTAACGTAGTTTAAATGAGTACCGTCAGCAATAGCCGTAGTTAGGCCTTGTTCCGCCTCCTTATCCGTCGGCCCACCCAAAAGTTCACGCATCGCCGCCTCGGCTAAATCTTCCACGTTGCTAGTAGCCGGCACTGTTCTTTCCACTCCCACTTGCACAATATCAGTGGGTTGATTTTCGTTGAAAAAGACCTCCACCTGAGCAGTATTTGCATCCATTTCATCGTTGGACGTAAAAGTTTGATAAGTCCAATTCGCCAACAAGATCAGTATTACGAGCCCCAGAGCCCAAAATACATACCTCATTTCGCCTCCTCTCGGATTAGCCAATATCCACGCCCCCTTTTATTATATCCTCAGTGTCTTGAATATCGCCTAGGGCTACAGCGCGGTCTAATTTCATCTCACCAATAGCCGTGCGGGTTAAACCGCTCATAAACGCTCCTGTGCCCAGTGTCTGTCCCAATTCATGAATCAGCGTCCGCACATAAGTCCCAGAGCTAACGTGCACTTCAAACTCCACCACCGGATAATCATAGTGCACCAGTTTGGAGTTATACACTTCAATCTCGTTCGGCTCCAATTTCACCTCGCTACCCTGACGCGCCAACCGATAGGCCCGTTGCCCCTTCAACTTTTTAGCCGAGAAGGCCGGAGGTGTTTGCATTTGCCGCCCCTTCAAACCAGCTATAGCTTGTTTGACCGCCGTCGCACTTGGCACATCTAAAGACACATGCGCTAGTTCGCCTTCACTATCATAGGTTGTACTCATCTGCCCTAAAGTCGCTTGCGCCAAATAAGTTTTATCCAACTTTATAAATTTATCCAGCTGCTTAGTGAATTCTCGACCAATAGCCACAATCATCAAACCCTTCGCTATGGGGTCTAGTGTCCCCGCATGACCAATCCTTTTTTCTCGTGTGACCTTACGCAAAACGTCCACCACATCGTGCGAAGTAATCCCCGCCGGCTTGTTGATAAGAAAAATACCAGACATTATTTCAGTTGTTTGATCTTGGGCAAACTTCTGGGTGTTACCACTCCCAAAACCGGCTCACTCCGCTTACCCGTTTCTGTAATAAATAGAGCTCCCAACTGCTTCTTTTCATCCATAAAAGACAAAAACCGATCCTGCAGTTCAAATATATCCATCCTCCTCGGTACAAACTGATAACCATTGACGCCTAAATCCGGTTTGTCTAGGTAGGCCTTCATATCATTCATTGTCAGCCGGCTCAGTTCACAACTACCAGCCCTGGCCGCCAACCACTTCATAATGGAGATATCGGAGAAAACGCCCACAAAATTTTTGCCATTATACACCGGTACATGCTCAAACTCTTTTTCCGCCATTTTTTTCACCACCGCGTCCACACTCGTTTTAATGTCACAGACAAACACCGGTTTGGACGCAATCTCCATCACTGAAGGCGGATTGATCAATGCCCGAGCAATGTGTTCTATTCTGTCAACTGTTGCTAGTTTGGGTTCAGCAATAGTTTGCCCGGTAGTCCGATGTACTATGGCATTGCGCAGTTCGGAAAACTCTCGCAAATCTTCCTCAAACACCCGCACTAATTTATAGCGATTTCGCAACCGCCGCAAAAGTTCACGCATCCCTCGATGTCCGTAGCCACGACGCAGCGAAGCCAGATGTTTCTCAATCCGATTAAACGCAGCTAAAAATCTTTCACTATTGCTCATAAACTCATTATAGAGGAAAAAGACCCACCGAGGGGACCGGTGGGCCAGGAGGGTTGAGATGAAAGGGGTTGACTGAAGGATTGCACTTCACCTCGCAAGGTGCGGCAAATTTGCACTTTCCAAATGGTATCTGTTTGCTCCCGCCAAGTCAAGTAGTTTATTACTTTACAACAAAAAAACCATACCACACACAGCGGATAAAATAAGCGGCTCGAGAATCGAGCCGTTTATTTCTTAAAGTTTAAATGAAGGAATCTTACTGCATCTGATTGTAAACTACCGTATCATCCGTTTCATCAAATTTATAGAGAGCCATCTTCACGCCATTGGCATCGGGGAAGGTGTTTTGAGCCAGTTTGACATTGGCACTGTTGTGCACCACAATGCCTGCATCCCACACCGGACTGTAGAATCGACTACGATACACTTGGGCACCGTCCACATTTTCCAAACGAATCGCGTCATAACCGCCTTTGGCATCTGCTGGCAAAGCAATCTTAACTTGATCGATCTTAACGTTAAAAAGACTTCTCTGACCATATTGAGTAGCACCCCTCTCATGGAACCAAACTACTGGTTCATCGCCCAATAAGTCCGTACGCTCAATCTTGAAAGTAAGATTTTGTAATGTGATGTCATAGCTAGGGTTGCCCTGATAGGACGAAGTGTAAGCGTCAAAATTTATGTTACTGAGGTCTATATTTTTGATGGTGATACCACCTTGGCTATCCATCGCTACTCGATTTAAATGCCACGCTCCTTCTGGCACCACACCGCTGATTAAAGGCCGGCCATTCCATTGCTGAATAGTGACAGTGTCGCGCTTGATACCCAAACCATTACTAGTTTCGTAAGGTGTGCCAGTTCCTTTGATGTACATCTCTACACACGGCGCACCGGACGCGTTCATTATATGGAAAGCCCAATCAATGGTCTTATAGGGGTGCTTCTTGCTGCCGTCGTTGTTATCGTTACCAGTTAAGTTATCAACATAGATTTTGTGGATACCTTCACCTTCAGGCGGCATAACCGCAAAAGTTGAACTCGTGGTCATACCCAAAAGTAGGCCCACTAAAATAATCATTCCGGTTAATTTTTTGGCAATGTCTTTCATAAAAATATGATGAACTGCTATTGTCTTTAATCTAGCGTAAAATCTTAATTTTGTCAAGAATAATGAGCTCTGGAAGCGAAAAAAGCTCACGCCCGTAAGCGCAAGCTCATTTCTTTGCCGTTGAAGGTAGCCTTTCCTCCAGTCGTTAACCGCCACCGAAGATTCGCACCAGATCGTGACCGAAAAACGTCACTTCCAGGATAGTGGATTCATCTGACTGGCAAGCCCACACCACACTCACACCCCGGTGTTGGCTCGAGTTCAGATCGAGTGCCGCCCAAACCTTAGTGTAGAGGCCATCGATCTCACTCACCACCTGGGCTTGACCGAGATCGACATACTGCTTCTCGAGATATCGTTGCACCAGCACAAAGGTTTCAGGGAAGGTCTCCTCAAGCTTGAGATCCAAGAAGATGATCTTCCCACCAACACAACCAATGCTGGCATCAGCCGGCAGTACGCTACTATCCAACTCAAGCCCCGCTTCCGCTGAATAGAACTGGTCAAGCGTATATTCAGCATCTTCGCCATCGACGACCCAATGTAGGCACTCGTTCTCACCCTGTAGCTTTAGGGTATCAGGCGTAATAGTCGGTAGACCTTCACCTACAAAGTAGGGCTCCGTACCCCATTGGGTAGACGCCTTAGCGGTTGCTGCTGACCCCGTCATAAGACCCAGACAAACGACTACCAACGTCACGGCAAGACGTTTGAGGTACATAGCTCACCTCCGTGAGACAAAACTACCTGCATCATACCCCAGCGCTACCCTAAATCAAGTCAAACTCAACGGCTCAAAATCCGCCGGCTGGCGGAGAGCCGTTGAGTTGTGATGCTAGTTTCAGTTCTCTACTTGCGAAGTGCGTTAACCATTAACGGGCTTAGCAGCAAAATCGCATAAGATACCCAAATACTCCAAACATAATATGTACTCGGGTCTTGGTCAGCCATGAAGTATTGAACCAATACAAACCAATCCAACAGTGCAAACACAACCAACCAGATAATTCCCAGTACGAGAGCGTCAGCCATGCCAGTCGGCTTGTACCAAGAACCGACTATAAGCCAAACCGTGAGTAGTAATACTGCCCACATGATGATCAAGAACCAAGCCCCGCCAGTCACCATGCCTAGCGCCATCAGTATAGATGCCGCTGCGAACAAAACCGCCCAAATCACCAAACCGGTTAATATAGCTTTTCCAAACTGCATACACTCCTCCCTTAAAAAAATAACGTTATCCTGCGCCGAGCATTCCGACCACAATGCCGACCACTGCAAATACCATTCCGATAATCCAAAACCGTGAGGTCACTTTAGTTTCCGGCCAACCAATGGCTTCAAAATGATGATGAATTGGCGCCACCAAAAACAGTTTACGTTTACAGATCTTCCGGTAGGTTAGTTGCAAAATCACCGACAAGGTCTCCACCAAGGGGACAAAAGCCACCAGTGGCAAAACCGCTAACCCCACTCCATTGGGAATCAACATAGCCACCACACCCAACGTAGCCCCAAAGGCCAACGAATAAGTATCGCCACCAAAGAACCGAGCTGGAAAAATATTAAACCACAGGTATGCCAACAACACTCCGACGATGGTAGCGCAAAATATGGCCAAAGAGACCTGATTGTTGGCCAAAGCCAAAACACCATAAGAACCAAAGGCAATGGTAAACAGTCCTCCCGAAAGCCCATCCAGCCCATCTGTGATATTAAAAGCATTGGTCGTGGCCAAGATGACAAAAATAAAAATAGGTATGTACCACCAGCCCACAAAGAAATCACCTACCCCCGGCAGATGAAATGAGTTCTGCTCCAACTTGAAATAAAACCACCACGCCCCCACGGCCGCAATGACAAACAGCCACCACATCTTGTGCCGCGCTCTAATCCCCTTGATGCCACCTATACCTCGAATATTGAACCAATCATCAACCGCCCCCAAAATCCCCACGCTCGCCAAAGAAAAAATCGGTAGATAGGTTTGACTGCGAGTCAGATTAAACTGTAGCGAAATAACAACCACCAAGACCCAAAATAACACTCCGGCCATGGTGGGAATATTGCGCTTGTGTTTTTCTGCATGCAGTTTCTGAAAAACTGTGGCCTGACGACCGTCTATGGTCTCGGTTTTCGCTTGTTTCCAAAATTTGTACTTATACAAAAAGTTGGCCCAAAACGGTGTGGCCAACATTGCGACAAAAAACCCAATCGCCGCCAAAATAAAGACACGCAGTAGAGATGTTTGTAAAAAGGCCTCTTCCATCGCTTAACTATTAATAGGTAGTAGGGACATGCCAATAATCTAGCAGAAATTTAGCTATTTTGCCAAACAACGGCACTGCCGAGGATTCAGCATACTGAACTGTTGTCGGCCGATCAATCCTAACCAAAACGGTAAACTTGGGATCTTCGGCTGGACCAAAACCTACAAAGGTACCAATGGTTGAACCCACACCTTCCAGATACGCTCCAGTAACTGGATCTGGCACCTGAGCCGTGCCGGTCTTGCCACCAATATGATAGCCCTGAATCCGCGCTTTGGTCGCATGGTTACCATTTTCCACCACACTGACCATCATGGCTGCAATCTGTTGAGCCGTCTGTGGTGAAACCACCTGAGCAGTCATTACCGGATCAATCGACACAGCTCCAGATGGATATAAAATTTTGTCTATAATATGTGGCTGCATCATCCGCCCGTCATTCACCAAAGCCGACATCGCAGTAATCAGCTGCATCGGAGTGATAGCAATACCTTGCCCAAATGACATAGTGGCCAAATCAATATCCGCCCATTGTCGCAGTGCTCTAATGTGACCGCCCACCTCACCCGACATTTCAACCTTGGTGGGCTCATAGAAACCGAAGTTGCGCAGATATTTGTTGAAAAGGCCCCGGCCCAGCTTCTGAACTACATAAACCGCACCAGTGTTTAACGATTTCTCTAGCACTTGGGTCATCGTTTGTTGCCCATGAGCTGCCAGATCGGAGTTACGAATGGTCTCCTCATTTAACGTAATCTCACCTGTATCCGTATATACCGTACTCGGGCTCACCAGCCCGGCATCAATCCCGGCCGCCATAGTCAGAACCTTAAATACTGAACCTGGCTCGTAAACCTTAGATACATTGGGGTTAGTAAAATTCTCGATCGGTTCAGTGTTGTAATTATTCGGATTAAAAGTAGGGTAGGAGGCCATTGCGATGATTTTGCCCGTTTTGGGATCCATGACTATGACATCGCCGCCGGTAGCTTTGGTAGCTTCAACCTGGGCTTTAAGCTCTTTTTCAACATAGTATTGTACCGCCCGATCAATCGTTACCACCACATCTAAGCCGTCCTTAGGATCCACGCTCTGGCGTACACCCAAAGCAATTTGCTGACCAAAGCTGTCTTGCTCTGCCTCTAAAAATCCTGACTCGCCGCCCAGCTCATCATTGAAATACCCCTCCAACCCATACTGGCCCACACCATCACGATTCACAAAACCCAGTAGGTGAGCCGCCATAGTTTCTTCCGGGAAATACCGATATTTTTCTGGCACTAAAAAGATACCGTCTAAATCTAAATCCAATATCTGTTGGGCTTCCTGCTCAGTAATCTTCCTTTTTAGAGGCGGTAGGTACATCGCATTGCTGTCCAGCTTCTCAATCAATTCGCTCTCCTCAATTCCTTCCAAAAAAGGCATCAACTTTGTGGCTGTGAGCTCTGGTCTAGAGATTTGACTGGGTACTGCCGAGAGTGCAAAAAGGGTAACATTGGTTGCCAGTGGGTACAATTCTTCGCCACCCTTCTCTTCCACCAAAATCTTGCCTCGCTGGGCTGGTACCACCTGGCTAGTCATATGTTGTTCCTGAGCCAGTGCAGCAAAATGCCAGTGTTCAAAAACTTGTCGCTGGACCAACATTCCGACCAGTGCGATAAACAGTAACAAAAAAGCTGAGCTCACAAACGAGATCCGATTTTTCTGTTCAGCTTGAGTGCTTTGGATTTCCATCAGTTCTACTATTATAACTCACTAGGAATCCATACAAATTTCTTAAAAAACAAAAAAATCAGTTATTTAGAATTCCATCAAAAAAGGTTTTTTGATACATACAACTCCACACACCTTAATGGACCACCCTGCCCTAATAAAATTAGAGGTTTATCTAAATATCTAAACATTCTACTGTTCGGCAATACCTGAATTTAAAAAGCTGCTTGTACAGCACATTTAACCCCTCTCTCCCATTACCACCCCCTCGCAACCAGGCCGTTTTTATGGTATAATAACAATCTAGCCACCTCCCTTGGAGATGTCTGCTAGGAAAAATATAGTGTTCCTCACGGGGACAAGCCCCAAAAAAAGGAGGCGCGATATGCGCGTGTTACAGGCGTTGTCAATGTCGATCACCGTCAGCAATCGCCAATGGCTCGGCGAGAACAACAACCGGATGAAGCGCCGCCGCAGCCAGGCCAACGTGGAATCCGATCAGGCGATGATCACCGCGATCTCCCGCGTGCTGAACTGACCAACCGCACCGGTCATCACGTTCAGCCGCGACCAAGAATAACCAGCGCTGCCAGGGACTCCCTGGCAGCGCCATTCTTTTGTCGACTATAAATTATTCCCTCGACGCCAGCGACGAATAGCTAGGCAAATATCTTTGTTGTTGGATCTGCACTAGTTTGGGTACCACTACCACTTTTTTGTTGTCTTCTTCAGTTTCTTCCAAATCCCCAACCTGAACCTCTTGAGTCGCTCCGTCCTCTATGACACTCAAAGCTCCCAACCGAGCCGCCTCAACTTCCAACCGCTCACCCTCGGCATCGAGCTGTTTATTCTCTACCTCCAAAAGCCGCAATTCCGCACCCTTGTTGGCTACCACATTGACCGCTACTACATAAACAAACCCCACAGCAAAAAAGAGGATAATTGCCAAATACGTCACCGTTTTAGGCTGCATTCGTAGGCGTCTAGCGATATTGCCAATTTGTAAATTTAATCTACGTCTCATTTTATTCTCTCTATGACTCTTAGTTTTGCACTTCGGGAGCGTTTGTTTCTTTGACGCTCCGGCCAAGAAGGCTTAACTGCCTTCTTGGTCAAGAGCATACCACTCCCCCCAGTTTTCAAATTTTTAAAAAATCTTTTTACGATCCTGTCTTCCAAAGAGTGGAAACTAATCACTGCCATCCGCCCACCGGTCTCTAAAACTTTGAATCCTTTCTCCAATCCTGTCTGCAGTGCTGCTAGTTCATCGTTGACTTCAATTCGAATCGCTTGAAAGATTTTTGTCGCTGGATGTATGCCCCTGGCCTGACCCCTAAACTCGGGGAAGGCCACTGTCACCAAATCTGTGGTTGTCACAATTGGTTTTAACTTACGCGCCTCCACAATCCGCTTGGCAATTTCTTTGGCTTTCCGTTCCTCACCATATTCCTCAAAGATTCGCACCAATTCAGGATAACCATAGGTGTTCACCACCTGTTTGGCAGTTAAACTACCTCGCCTATCCATCCGCATATCCAGCTCGGCCTCTTTGTTAAAAGAAAAACCCCGCGATTCGTCGTCTAGCTGAAGAGACGAAACACCGAGGTCAAATAGTACTCTGCCAACTCGCTCGTATCCGGCACCCTTAACAAGCTCATCAAGATTGCGGAAATTGCCACCAACCAAAACCACCGAGTTGTCGTCGGGTAAAATCTTACGAGCGTATTTGAGTGCTTCCTCATCTTGGTCAATGCCTATTAATTTGCCTGCCGGCTGAATTCTTTTTAAGATTTCTTGTCCGTGCCCCCCCAGTCCCAGCGTGGCGTCCACCACCACATCGCCAGCATGCAAATCCAGTAAATCCAGTGCCTCTGTCAGCAAGACGGGAGTATGTGAGTATTTCATATAGTTTTTCAAGCGGGTAAAAGAAGGAGGAGGAACAAGCAAACCGTATATGAATGCTTATAACCCAAGGGGTGGGTTCAACAACTTTTTTAGGAGGTGAAAGTTGCGGATAATAACTTGATGAATTGTGACTCACAAATTAGCACCGAATTGTGAGAGATAATCGCCTCTTCCTCTCCCTCTTTGCCCAAAGATAATTTTTTAAATAAACAGCTCTTCCGCGATCTTTTCTGACTCGGGTTCAGTTTTGGTTTTGTATTTCGCCCAAGTCGTCTCATCCCAAATTTCCAAACGGTTCATCAAGCCAGCTACAATTACATTCTTTTTTAAGCCAGCGAATTTTATTAAATAGTTGGGTAAATTGATGCGTCCTTGGCTGTCCACATTCACACCCATCGCTCCAGCCACCATCAAACGCGCAAAAGCCCGAGCGTTACCCTGACTGATCGGCATCTCATTTAGCTTAGCCACCAATTTCATCCACTCTGGCGCAGTGTAAAGAAACAAACACCCATCCAGTCCTTTAGTGACTATCGCTCCCTTTTTTAAAATTGCACGAAACTTGGCCGGTATTGCCACCCGCCCCTTGTCGTCTAATAGATGTGTATATTCACCAATAAACACGTTATCCACTTTTTTCTCCACTTATCCCCACATTTATCCACAACGCTTATATCATACCCCACTCAAACACACCTGTTCAAATCATCAGATAACAAAAAAATAGTTCGCTTTCAAAGCGAACTTTTCGCACCTCCTATCTGGGCACCACCTAAGTTATCCACATTGGGGAAGACCAACTTTCTGCCTGCCCCCTCTTAACTAATAAGAAGTAGGCGTCTCGGACCAGCCGAGACGCCCTTATCATTGCAGGAAAATAGGATAAGCGCTAACCGCCACGTGCCGCCATAATTGCGATCGCCTCCGCGGCGGCAACGCGCCTCTGATAGCGAATTCGCTTCCGGGGGCATGTCTTGCGCTCCTCCTCCTCAGTCAGCCGCTTCGCTTGTTTGCGCGCCTTCAGGCGCTCACGCTTAGCTTTGCCACCATCGCCTCTAGCCATTAAATCCTCCTGCAAGAAGAACACACTTAGCACTCCCATCCTAACAAAATGGGGATTTCTCTGCAACTAGAACGCCTTTTTGCCAACTAGCCGAGTCGGCTACTTAGCCAATTAGCCAATTCACTAATAGCTACTACTTCTTGCTTCATATCATCCCGCAGACGCACCGTTACACTGTCTGTTTCCAAATTCTCGAAATCGACTGTTACACAAAACGGTGTGCCAATCTCATCTTGCCTCCGATACCGCTTACCAATGGTGCCAGATTCGTCATACTCAACAAACCATTTACCCTTCAAACTCTCATAGATTTCTTTGGCTTTAGGTGCGACCGGATCTTTTTTTACCAAAGGCAAAATCGCTACTTTAATCGGAGCCAAGCGCGGATGTAGACGTAAAACTACCCGTTCTTCGTCACCCGCCTTGTCCACCGCATAACTATCCACCAGAAACGCTAACGTTGCTCGATCCACTCCGCCACTGGGCTCAATTACATACGGCTCTACCTTATTACCCTCATCATCTGTATAACGTAACGTCTCACCGCTAAACTTTTCGTGCTGTTTTAAATCATAATCTGTTCGGTTGGCCACGCCTTCCAGCTCACTCCAACCAAACGGGAATTCATACTCCACATCTGTTACCGCCTTGGCATAGTGAGCCAAATCGCTTTCTGGATGTGGTTGCAGCTTAATTTTGCTAGGATTTATCCCCAAACCGATGTACCATCCCAACCGCGCCTGTGTCCACTCACTGAAGGCCTCGTCGGCTTTATCTGGATATACAAAATACTCCATCTCAAATTGTTCAAACTCCAACGTCCTAAAAGTAAAATTGCCCGGAGTAATCTCATTTCTAAAGGCCTTCCCAATCTGCGCTATACCAAACGGCATCTTCACTCGAGTACTATCTAAAACATTCTTGAAATTCACAAAAATACCTTGGGCTGTTTCGGGGCGAAGATAAGCTATATTCTCTCCGTCAACCGGCCCCACATTAGTTTTGAACATTAAATTAAATTGCTTGGCCTCTGTTAATTCTCCCCCACATGCGGGACACTTGTCTCCGGTTATATCATCGCCCTTAAAACGTTTTTTACATGCCTTACAATCCACCATCGGATCTGTAAATTCCTTCAAATGTCCACTGGCCTCCCACACTTTTGGGTTCATCAAGATAGAGCTATCCAGCCCGACCACATCGGCTCGTTTCATCACCATGTCCTCCCACCAAGCCCTTTTGACATTGTTTTTCAACAAAACTCCATAGGGACCATAGTCCCAGGTGTTGGCCATACCACCGTAGATTTCAGACCCCGGAAATATAAGCCCTCGCCGTTTGCACAGCGCTACGATTTCCCTCATTTTGTCGGCACTCTCCCCCATCTATTTCTTTTTTACTTCCTCGCTAACCCTCACTTTGGCCACCGCCGTGATATCTTTCAAGAAAATCACTTTCACCTCATGCTCACCTAAATCCTTGATGGGGTTCTCGAGTACAATTTGATCAGATAAAATCTCCACTCCCAGCTGTGCAGTAATCTCTTTGGCAATCTCTTGCGGATCGATCGCGGCAAACAAAGCCCCTTTCTCGTTGGCCTTAGCAGTGAGCTCAATCGTTTGATCATTTAGCTCTTCAGCTTGTTTTAAATATTGCTCACGTTTAGCACCTAGTTCGGTTTCACGTTGGGTTTTTCGTGCTTCCACCTCGGCTATCAATTCTGGTGTAGCTTTCACTACCACGCCACGTGGAATCAGAAAATTTCTAGCATATCCGTCGGCTACTTCTTTGACCTCATCCACATTAGCTACCCCCGCTACGCTTTTCAGGAAAATCACTTTCATAAGGGATTTTTTACGATTTTTATACGTTAATATCTTATCATCTATCCCAGCATGGACAAAAGCACCTCAAGCGCTGTTGTCAGCTGATCGTCTGTCTCGCTGTCAGGGTCATATACTACCATCTTATCTGGCTTGATACCATCATCACTAATCGAACGCCCATCGGGCGTGTACCATTTTGCCACCGTAATCCGCAAAGCCGAACCATCGGGGAAAGTTTCCACTTCTTGTACACTACCTTTGCCATAGGTTTGTTCGCCTACCACTCGTGCCCGTTGGTGATCCTGCAAAGCACCCGCCACAATCTCGGCCGCCGAAGCACTGCCACCGTCTACTACCACTACCACCGGTAAATTGGTTAGTCGGCCTCCCCCATCCGCCGAGAAAGGTACACTTTGGCCGTCCTTGAATCTTTCTTCCACAATCACTCCTGATTTCAAAAATTCATTGGCCACTTTTACTCCAACATCCAAAAATCCTCCAGGGTTACCTCGCATATCCAGCACCACCCCTTTGGCTCCTTGCGCCAAAATTTCGTTGATAGAGGTTTTCAAAAGACCCTCTGTGTCAGAACCAAATCGAGTAATAGTCAACACAGCAACACCATCCCGCATCTCCAAAAACACACTTTTACGTTTGACCACTTCTCGCTTTACACTCACCACCAGCGGCTCTTCGAGGCCGTCCCGACCGACTGCTAAAGTCACCGTCGTGCCTACCGGCCCTTTTATACGCGAAACCACTTCTGGTATCGTCATGCCCGTGACACTGACGCCATCTACTGCATATATTTCGTCTTTGGGCTTTATCCCTGCGGCTTCTGCTGGGCCGTCTTTGGTTGGAGCTATCACCACCAATCTCCCATCGATAATTTCTATTTCCACTCCGATACCTTCGTAGATACCATCCAACACATCAAAAAAGTCCTTATTTTCAGTTGGGTCGGTAAATGTAGTATAAGGGTCATTCAATGCCCATACCGAACCTTTAATCGCACCGTACAAAACGTCTCGGTAATTGATATCACCAATATATTTTTCATCTATTAAATCTGTTACTGTCCACAGCAGCCCTAGGTCTGTTTCGCCAATTTGCTGATTCATCAGTTCCTGCTTAAACGTAGTGGCATAAGTGCCAAAGTTGACTTTGTCGTAAAACCCCTTTGTCACACCCAAAAAATACACGCCCACCAGGACAGCCAACCCACCCAAAATAAAAAACGTCTGTTTCATAAACTTTCTCCCACCTCTTGCATTGATTGTAGCAGAAAAATAAAGCAGGGGCCCAAGTGACTTGAGCCCCCTTTTGCTTTTGGGGCAGACGGAGTTATGGGTTAAAGGGTCAGGTGTGAGAACCTGACGCTCTCGACAGGCCCTATCTCTGGGTCGTCGAGATAGACCTCATAGACCCGGAATGAACCAGCCGACCCCAGAAAGGCCAGCCGGATGGTTTCGTGGTTGTGGTTGCAGCTAAGCGTGACAATTCGCGCTTCCATCGCCAGCTGTTCACACCAGGTCTGATGTGGACCATCAATGACAGACCACAGTTCTTCGCCCACGTAAAACTTCGCCCCGGGCACCACCAATGTGCTAGCCATATCACCCTCCACGTACAATACTGATACACATATTCTATCAAATCGAGCCGTCTTGTCAACCCGAAAACAGCTCTGGAAGCCCAAAATTCAACGGCTCTCCGCCAGCTGGCGGATTTTGAGCCGTTGCCAAATCTCCTTCCTAGTCGAGCGTCGGAGAAAATAGCGTCTTGAATCCAAATAACAGCTGCATTTAAGCGTGCCCATGTTTGAGCGTAGCGAGTTTGGTGATAAGCATAAAGCAGCTGTTATTTGAGATGAACAGCTATTTTCGACCGCGGAGGATTTTTATGTCACTTTTTCTAAAAAAGTGACGACGGGTTGAAGCGCCGTCTAGCGCTTACGACAAATACGCTAGAGGATTTCTCGCCTGCCCATCCAACCAAACCTCAAAGTGTAAATGAGGACCAGTCGTCAACCAACCCGCACCAGTGCTCCCTGGCGTGCCGCCACTACCGCCAATGACCGATCCAACTGGCACAAATTGCCCCACCGACACAGCGACTGAACTGACGTGTCCGTAAACAGTCACCATACCGTTACCGTGATCGAGCACAATATACGAATAAGCATTAGAACCATCGAACCGGATCTTTGACACAAATGCGTCAGCAGGTGCCCGAATTGGCGTACCTTGCGGAGTGGGAATATCTATCGCATTGTGTTGCATACCGAACCTAGCTGCATAATCCGCATCATGAAAACCAGCGGAAATTTGTCGCGATGGCACTGGCCACTGCAAAGCAAAATTGCCTTGGTTGAGTTCTCCCTTCCGAGTATTTTTAGCCAATGCGGCAATTTCTTGCTGCAGTCGCTGCTGTTCTGCTACCGCTTCCTGCAACCGCTTTTGGTACTCAGCTTCTGTGAGCTTTGAGTCCTGTAGCATGGAGTCCTTAGCCGTGACCTGCACCGCTAAGCTGTTTTGCTCCAACTGCTTGGCATTAGCCAACTCCTTGAGCTCCTGATCAAGTTTTTCCAGCTCACCTTTTTTCGCTGCCAAAGTTTCATTCAGTTCTTTTAGTACTGCCAAACCATTGGAGATTCTGCCCTCAATCGCAGTAATATATTCCAACTGGCTCATCAATTCTGAAAGATCAGAAGAGCCCACCAGCATCTCCAATAACCCAGTTTGTCGGCGCATATACGATACTTTGATGGCCTCTCGCAAGACCCGCTTCTTTTCATAAATTTGTACTTCCGCATCTACTAAATCCGCATTCACACTATCCATCTGCAGGTTGGTCTGATCAATCTGCGCAGTTAGGGCCTGGAGCTGCAACTCGGCCACAGAGATCTGTTGGTCCAAAATGTCGATCTGGTTTTGTAGAGTCAAAGACCTTTTCTTGGCACTATCTAAAGCCGACTGTTGCTTTTCAATCTCTTTGCGTAAATTATTTAATTCACTGGTTTTGTCACTCAAAAGATCAGCTCGTACCGTCAGAGCAGGCACTAGCATTGCTATAACCAAAAACCAGGTTAGAACTCGCTTAAACATTGAGGTGTTTCTTTGTTGCCAAATAGCTACTAAATCCTCCCACCCCCAGACCAATCACCAGCTGCATGATAGCCAAGAAGATCAGAAATCCCCACGAGAAAATCGGGCTATTGACTGTAGAGATCACATAGCTTTCCACCATCGGCCGCACAAATGCCAAATATCCTAAATACAGCAGTAGCAGCGTCAGCAGCGTAGCGATTACGCCATAGAGCATACCTTCCACAATAAACGGCCAACGAATATACCAATCTGTCGCCCCAACTAGCTTCATAATTTCAATTTCATCTCGGCGGGTAAATATAGTAATACGAATCGTATTAAAAATAATCAGTAAAGCGATTACCACAAAGACACCCGCTAGAATCAAACTCGTGCGCTGAATAAAACTCCCCACATCTCGCAACCGCGCAATCAGCTGTTGGTTATCCTGCAAACTAGTTTCCGAAATCAGCGCCGCATCCTCACTTTTCAGAATTCTGTCTATGACCTGCTCAATCACATAGGGATCCGCTACCTTCACCTCCAAGCTGGCTGGCAAGAAGTTTTCCTCCGCTGGGATAACATCGCGAATCGCTGACCGGTTTCGATTCTCGTTCAGAAACTTATCTAGAGCCTCTTGAGGAGATACATATACTACTTCGTTCACCCCCTCCCACGTCATCACCTTGGTTCTCAGAGCTAGGGCTTGCTCCTCCTTAACCGTCTCTTTGAAAAATACAGCTACATCAATGCGCTCATTGATAGCATTAATACTCGCACCTATCACCAAATTTATTGACGCAAAAATGGAAATGATTAAAAGTGCCTGGCTCATAATAAAAACCGCCACCAAAGACAGCCAACCGTTTCTTTTGAAACCGCTGAATGCCGAACGAAAAATTCTTCTCCAAAAAGTAGTCATAATTTATGCGTATTTTGACCGTTTGCGGTCTCTCATTAATTTACCCTTATCAAGCGATATCACCCGCTTATGCACGGCATCCACAATGTCGCGGTTGTGTGTCGCCAAAAGCACTGTGGTGCCTAGCTCATTAATTTTTAACAACAGCTTCGCAATCTCCCAGGAATTTTGTGGATCAAGATTGCCTGTCGGCTCATCAGCTATCAAAAACTTCGGGTTAAATACCAACGCTCTAGCAATCGCTACTCTCTGTTTTTCACCACCAGACAGCTCTCCGGGGAAATTATCGGCCTTCTCTTTCAAACCAACTAAGTCCAAGATTTTAGTTACTTCTTTTTTTATCTGGTCATCTGGCTTTCCCGACACTTCCAGTGCAAAAGCCACATTCTCAAAAACAGTTTTGCCACGTAGTAATTTAAAATCCTGAAAGACGACACCAATCTGTCGACGATAATATGGAATATATTTTTCTTTCAACAGATGGATGTCCTTGCCGTCAATCGTGATGTTGCCAAAAGTCGGCTTTTCTTCACACAGCAAAAGCTTAATCAACGTAGATTTTCCCGCACCAGACGGACCTACTAAAATCACAAACTCCTGTGGCGCAATAGAAAAACTGACATTGTCTAATGCCTTGTGGGTACCGTAATGTTTTGTAACTTTATCAAATACTATCATCTCTAAGAACTTGACTCCCCGAGGCACCGAGGGGATGCCTTATTCATTATAAATCAGCCCCCGCATTAATTGTTCCTTCTTCTGTCGACGCCAACGTTTTATTTTGTGTTCAAACCCCCTCGCATCTCGCTCGGATCCAAATTCCCGTGACCACAAAAGTCGAACTGGGAATCGAGTTGATGTATATTTGCTACCGCTGCCTAGATTGTGCTGAATCAAGCGATCAGGCAAATTCGTGGTCAAACCGCAATAATAGCTTTTGTCTTGGCATCCCACAATGTAAACAAACCACTGGAAATTAAAACCTACCATCCGTTCCATTATAAGGTATTTCCTCAGTCCTTCGGAAAACCACGCTACTCACCTTCTTCCCGCAGTGCGATAAGTACACTCACAATAATTTCATCTAAATCCCCATCCTTCAGAATCTTGTCCACCCGTGGTTCCTCGAAATCGCTCCGGTGATCTTTAACCTGCTGATAGGGGTGCAACACATAAGACCGGATCTGATGGCCAAAATCACCCGAGGCCGTAGCAGCTTTTAGGCCCCGTTCTTTTTCTTCGCGTTTACGCTGCTCATGCACAAACAATTTATGTTTCAAAAGTTTCATTGCCATTTCTTTGTTTTGCATCTGTGACCGCTCATTCTGGTTCGCCACGGAAATGCCAGTCGGAATGTGCGTAATACGAACTGCTGAGTCAGTCGTGTTGACACTCTGACCACCATGGCCAGATGAACGGAAGGTCTCTATCTTCAAATCCTTCTCATCTAGATCAACCTCAACATCGCCTAAATCGGGTAGCACTTCCACCAAAGCAAATGATGTCTGGCGTAATCCTTGAGCATTAAATGGCGACTGTCGCACCAATCGATGCACACCGGCTTCTGCCTTCAAGTAGCCGTAGGCTCTCCGACCGGAGATCTTCACCGTCGCATTTTTGAGACCGGCCTCTTCATTAGCTACCGAGTTTAGAATTTCGGCCTCCCAGCCCTTACGCTTGGCATACTGCAGGTACATGTTTAAAAGCATCTCGTTCCAATCGGCGGCATCCACTCCTCCCGCCCCCACATGGAAAAAGAGAAAGGCATCGTTTTCATCGTATGATCCGCTAAACAAAGTTTGGCTCTCTAGCCATACCAACTTGTCTTTGATCGCCCCCAGCTCTGTCACCAGCGCCTTTTCCTTCAGCTGATACTCGCCATCAAATTCTGGCGCCACCGCTGCTAGAGCATTAGCGACTTCTTTTTCGGCTTCCAAGATTTTGCTATTTAAATCAAAGGTCTCGGCTTTCTTAGCCGCCACCTGTCTATCCCCCTTCCAAAAATCGGCTCTGGCCATTTCACTGGCCAGCGTATCATTCTCCTTTTTGATTACATCAGGGTCAAAGATAGTCCTGCAGTTTTGCAAACTGCAGGCGAATATCTTCGTATAGCTCTTTCGCGTTTTCAGACATACGTAGATTATAACAAAAACCCCGAGTCATAGACCCGGGGTTTTTGTGAGCGTTTAACTCGTCCCGTAAAACGGGACACAGCTTATTCCTAAAGTTTATAAGTAACCTATTCTTTCGCGTTGCAGCTTGCGGGAATACATCCCAGCATAGGTCAATGTAGCTAAGCCCAGTGAAGACAAAGTGATCAAAAGCAACACGATCCAGTCCACACCTGTCTTTGGTAGATCCGGAGTAATCGGAGTGGTTGTACCCGGTACATAGATGGTATTGGATTGGATGTTGAAGGTAGAGATCTCGCTCGCACCAGCACTACCATAAGCCGTGATATACCAACCTTCCTTCGGAACGCCACTGTTGATCTTCACTCGGAAAGTCATCGTTTTTTCTTGACCGCTGACCAAGGTACCCGCATTCCAGTAGATGTAGCCACCAGACAGATACGGTGTGCCATAAGCTGAGTTGGTATCAACAAAGGTTGTGTGGGCAGGTGGCACAGCAATCTTTAGATTAACATTATGCAGTGTGCATGGACGGTAGTTGTTCACCTTGACGGTGTACTTAATAATATCACCAGCACTTGGAGAGCTGCCGTCCTCAATCACACCATGCATAGTCGCGGTTAGGTAGTACTCGCAAGTTGGCGTTGGCGGAGTGTATCCGCTAGTCACCTGCAAGTAGGCCTTATCACTGTCGTGCTTGCCATTGCGGCTAGCATAGACGTAGATGTCTTCGAATGTACCAGTGTTGCCACGTGACTGAACCCGCAAATCGTCATGGTTTTCGCTCAAAATCAGAGCGTTGCCATCTAAAATGCTCCAGTCAAGCGTGGTCTCGTCAGTCACGTCCGCACCGCTTTCGTCGTAAACTACAGCGCGGTAACTGGTCTCTTCATAAGTTCCCACACTTCTCAAATCCGGAATAATCACTACTTCAATGTCATCCGGTTCAGTAATCACCACATCTTTTACGATCAAGGTCGCCGTGTCTTGACCCATCGCACTGTTGATCCAGGCCTTGGCATTAATGCTGTAGGTGCCCACCGGACGATTCAAGGTAATGTAGGTATGGTCATTGGCACTAGCTTGCAACGCACCATCCACATACCAGCGAATCGTATCGGCTGTGTGGGTATAGCCATTTAATTTAGTAATTAGATTAAAGGTTTTGGATGTACCCACCGTCACCGTTGAGCTGGTTGGAGTAATCACCGCTCTCACGAAATCCTCGGTTGGCGGCTCAGGAGGAGTAGTACCAGCTTTCACAATCAACGTGGCATAGGATTGAGCCACATTCGCACCGGTCTTGGTCACCAGGGCTCTAATGTAGTATGTGCCCACATTAGCTGGAGACAGAGTCAGATAGCTCTTGCCGCTGAAGCTGGTTTGCTCATCGTTGTCTACAAACCACTTAATTGTGTCTGGAGTAGTAGTGAGGCCATTTAACTTGCTAATCAAATTGAAGGTCTTGGTTTCACCTTGAGTAATAGTTGAGCTAGTTGGAGTAATCACCGCTCTTAAGTAGTCATCCACAACCGGATCAGGATCCGGGTCAGGGTCGGGATCTGGGTCGTCGCTAGCTGGCAGAACCTTTAAAGTCGCATAACTAACAGCCGGCGTGCCCTCTTCCACCACGTTTACTCGAATACTGTAAGTTCCAGCACTTGGGGACAAGGTCATGTGAACGAGGTTTTGGTAGCTAGCTTGAGCTCCGCCATCCACAAACCAGTTGATGCTATCAGCATCAGTCACATTACCGTTCTTCTTTACAACCACGCTAAAGGTCTTGCTTTCACCTTGAGTAATTGTTGAGCTAGTCGGGGTAACTACCGCTCGAACATAAATCGGGTCGCTGGTATCGCCATCATCGTCTTCTGGCTCATCAGTATCATCATCCGCGGCCGCAGTCACTTTTAAAGTGGCTTGGGAGCTAGTGGCAATACCATTCTTGGTAACATTCGCCCGTATCTGATAATCACCTGTCGTAGCCGGCGTGTAGGTCATTGAAGTGGTGCCACTTTGCGGGGCACTGTTCACAAACCAATTGATGCTATCAGCAGTAGTAGTCACACCATTGAGCTTGGTGATAACTGAAAAGGTCTTGCTCTGGCCCAGCTCAATAGTTGAGCTAGACGGTGTAACCGTCGCCCGTACAAAGTCGCCCTCAGCCACAACAGCAGACGGCACCAAAACGCTAGCCAAAAAGACAGCGCTAAAAGTTAATATATTCAAAGACCGAATCGCACGAGCGAATCTTTTTAAACTAAAGTAGGTCTTTCGGCCAATGGCCTTCAGCAAATTCTTCATAATCTTTACCCCTTGAGTTATATATGTGTGTGTCCCCAACCTTGGTCATCAGATTATCACCTGGGGGGAGCGATAATTGGTGACCAAGGTTGGGGACAGGAGCTCCCGAAGTGTTTTAAGCTTCGGGGCTCCTGTCAAAAATTGCTAGTTGACGATGGTGACCGGGATATCGATCCCGATCACATCCGGGGTTGGCGCCGTCTGGATTGTTACGGCCAAGCCGACGTTGTATGTACCCGCGGCCATGCCGGCAGCGTCAATGTAGCCGCTGGCAGTCACCAGACCAGGCGTTGTGCTGGAGAAGGAGAAGGTGAAGTACTTGCCGTCGATACCGCTTTCGCGATGAGTCCCATCGTAGAAGATATCGACCAGTACCCACTGGGCCTCGTCTCCACTGGCCGAGAGCGAAATAACCTCGCCAGCGTCAACTCCGTTAGGAGTGACGGATATGAGCAGCAGATCGCGATCATAGGGATCGTCGCCCCATGTCGGACCTGTTGACTCACTCACGACAACTGCCTCACTTGCAGCCGCCGTGCCGGTAGCTCCATCGTCGTCGGTTACCCGTACCTTCGCCGTATGAGTGCCGACCCCGTAGGTATGACTGGTAGTACTCGCGGTAGTGGTCTTGTCGTATGTACCATCACCATCGAAATCCCACTCGTACTGATCGATCGTACCATCGCTGTCCGTACTGCCGGAGGCATCGAGGGTCACCTCGACACTTTCGACTCCAGTGGTCGGACTCACCGTCAGAGCTGCCGTCGGCGCTTCGTTGACTGGGGGCTCATTCTGCGTGACGACGATCTCCACCGCATCCGTTGCAGTCGCCCCGTCGTCATCAGTAACACGTACTGTCACAGTGTATGTACCCGATTCTGGAAAAGTAATGTTGTAGTTGGCGACACCAGGAGCAAACCCTTCGCCGTCGTCAACGTCCCATTCGTATCCCATAATCGTTCCATCTGCATCCGTTGCAACGGCAGTACAATGTACCATCAGGGGGGCCATCCCATTCATCGGCGCAGCCGTCAAGGCCACCGTCGGCAGGCTGTTTGTCGGTGATACCGTCCACGGCTTTGAAAGCTGTGGACACCATCCGGGACAGCACACCGGAGTGGCCGTTCCCCCAGTAGCCGCCACCAACAGACCCGCTCCGATAGCACCGAGCCACAGCTCAATACCGCCATCGTCGATTGAGACGAGCCCGTCAGTTATACTAACCGACACATCGGCGTAGTCACCCACGAACGTTGCCAAGGGATCACCATTAAGCTGATCCCAAATCTTGACAAACTCTTCTGGCAGCACCTTCACGGTGCCGGTGACGTCAGTTGGTCCAGCGATCTCGTGCCAGAACAACTGCCACAGCAGCGTATCTAGAGCCGTGGGGTTTCCGTAAGTTGCCGAGAACTCCACTTCCTCGTAGGAGGTGATTGGAGTCTCCACGAACTCCCCCTCACTGATCATCCAGGGCTTCGCAAAGACCTGGATGGCGCCAAAGTCAACCTTGCCGCCGTCGGCGATTACTGGATTGGGATCCAGCCACTCGACGCGCAGGTAGACACCGTCGGCGTACTCCTCGTAGAGGGCGTCAACACCGGAAATACCCATCTCGTTCAGCCGTTCCCCAGCCGTCATGCTGGGAGTTGGGTTGACTTCGATGTCAACTTCCGGCGTCACCTCAACGGCTCCGCCACCGCTGCAGGAAACCTGCAGCAGCACCAACAGAAATGTCAGGGCGAGAGCCCTAAGCGTATTACCTTTCATCTTGCACCTCCTGGTGCATAGCAAGGCGTGGCATCGGGCTCTCGCCCTCCGCCACCCAGGCGTTTGCAATCACACCTGGTGACAGCACCAACTTTGACGATTGAAATATTTCGTCTCCGCTGGGTCAGTGGGAGCGCTCCCACGTGGCACTCCGGTGAAGAGAAGGTGTCTATCCTTAAATTGATACCCTTAAAAATTAATTCAAAAATATCCAGATATTAACCTCTGCGTCACCAGAGTGCCACGCACGAATGCTCAACCATCGACCAATTTACAAGAAAAACCAACATCCCCCCAAACGGTATGCTTTTGTTTTCTTGAATAAATTGTAAAATGCTTTTTGACTCTCTTGTGCCCTTTTAACTAGCACAAATTGTAGAGAACAATAAACTGGGAACAATTTAGCGCATATACACAAGTTTGTCAAGTACTTTTGCGCTCCCAGAGCGACAAAGTGGCAAATTTGTCCCCTGTCTTCTGCCAACCTCAAAAAAACATAGGTGTAAAACTTGCCAAAACACCACTTTCGTGGCTTTATAACATTTATAATGTTTCCTCCTTATTTTTACGAGCGTTGGAGCTGAATTAATCCCCCGTTGGAGAGATTGTCAGCTAAGCCAAAGCTGAATTTGGTTTAGTTTTTGGCAAAGGCATGTCTGATTCCGGTCTCCTTGTATATTAAAAATAGCTACCGGAAGAGTTTGCTACTTTGCCAAACAGAACCAAAATCCTTTGGCTCTGACTAATCTCGACCGGGGTGTCTTTTTCCCCACCTTTTTGGACAAGCAAAAAGGTGGCATCGGTGAAGCGCGATGTGGCGCTTCCCATCTACTGACACAAATGGTGGCAGACACTATTTCCCACAACACTTCTTATATTTCTTGCCACTACCACATGGGCAGGGATCATTTCTCCCCACCTTGTCTTTGTGGGAAAAATTCTCGGCTGTCATCTCCTCATATTCTTCTGTCGATCCGCTCGAAGAGCTATTCCCTCCGTCATTCCCGTGAAAACCGGAATCTAGAACAGGCTTCTGTTTTTTGTCTAGATCCCCAATGGCAGATGGCTCCGCCTCCGACTTGGGAACGACATTTGTCTTTTCCTTTTGTTTTAAATCCTTCTCCTCGTCTTTGAAGCCCACCTCCGGTTCATCGGCACCCTTGAGCGCCATCTCTTGTTTGGCCTGTTGCTCCTGACGGCGACGTTCCTGCTCTTGGGGTGATACTACTTGCACCCGATAAATCAACCGCGTTGCGTCACTAGCAATCGCCGCCTGCAGGCGCTGAAACATCTGGTAGGCCTCTTGTTTGTATTCCACTAGAGGATCTTTTTGAGCATAGCCATGCAGCCCTATCGCCTCGCGCAAACGAACCATGGCATCAAGATGTTCCATCCACAGCATATCGATAACGCGCAAAAGCACTGCGCGCTCTACCTGTCTGAACTGCTCTTCGCCTGCCTCCTTTTCCTTGGCCTCATACAATCGTTGCGCTTCCGCTAACAATTTTTCCTCCACCTCTTCCCGCTTTTCAGAAGTTGAAATTAAGGTCTTGATATCCTCTCGCAAAGGGAAAATTCCCTCAACGCTTTTAGTAAGCGTCTCTTTGTCCCACAAAGATTTATCCTCGCCCAAATAAGTAGCTACCAGAGCGGTAAGTTCATTTTTGATGTAGCCCTGCAGGGTTTCTTTCACTTCGGCTTGCTCCAAAAGCCCTTGCCGTTGTTTATAAATTGCCGTGCGGTGACGATTCATCACGTCATCGTATTCCACCACTCGTTTGCGAATATCGAAATTGTGACCCTCCACTCGCTTCTGAGCCGATTCAATACTGCCAGTTATCCATTTGTGCTCAATCGGCTGATCTTCTGGGATTTTCATTGCCCGCATCATGTTTTGCATCTTCTCGCTACCAAACAACCGCATCAAATCGTCTTGGGATGACACAAAGAATTGACTACTACCAGCATCACCCTGACGACCGGCACGGCCACGCAGCTGGTTATCAATCCGGCGCGATTCATGCCTTTCAGTACCTAAAATATGCAAACCGCCCAGCTCTCTTACGCCTTCGCCAAGCTTAATGTCAGTACCACGACCAGCCATGTTGGTGGCAATCGTCACAGCACCTTTTAGACCAGCATCTTTGACTATCTCCGCCTCCCGCTCGTGTTGTTTGGCATTCAACACATTGTGAGTGACACCTTCTTTTTTTAATAAATCTGACAGAGCTTCAGATTTTTCAATTGCAATCGTACCCACCAGCACCGGCTGACCAGTCGCGTTGCGCTTTTTGATCTCCTCAACCACCGCCTTGAACTTGCCTCGTTCATTGGCAAATACGAGGTCGTTCATATCGTCGCGCACAATTGGTTGATTAGTGGGGATCACTACTACCTCCAGACCATAAATCTTAAAGAACTCCTCTTCTTCGGTCTTAGCCGTACCAGTCATACCAGACAGCTTGTCGTAAAGCCGAAAGTAGTTTTGAAAAGTAATGGTCGCCAACGTCCGGCTTTCCCGTTTTATTTCCACGCCCTCTTTGGCCTCAATCGCTTGATGCAGACCTTCGGAATATCGTCTGCCCACCATCAGGCGTCCGGTAAATTCATCTACGATGACAATCTCGCCATCTTTGATTACATAATCGACATCCTTTTTGTAGAGCGCCTGGGCGCGCAAGGCCTGTTCCACATGATGCGCCAACATTACATTACCCGATTCATAAATATCGGTTACCCCCAAAAGTTTTTGGAGCTTATCGATACCTTCTTCTGTCAAATTAGCCGCCCGATCTTTTTCATCAACCGTATAGTCCACGTTCGCAGTCAGCTGCGGTACGACTCTAGCAAAGCGCTTATAGTGCTCTGCCGATTCTTCCGCTGGCGCCGAAATAATTAGTGGCGTTCTGGCTTCATCAATCAAAATCGAGTCCACCTCGTCCACAATCACAAAATTCAGTTCCCGTTGCACCTGATCTTCCTTTCTTGGTGCCATATTGTCGCGCAGATAATCAAAACCAAACTCATTGTTGGTACCGTACACGATGTCACATGCGTAGGCGTCTTTTCTTTGGTGTGGCGGCAAGGCATTGGTAACCGCAGCCACAGTGAGACCCAAAAACTCATAAATCTTTCCCATCCACTCTGCGTCACGACTAGCCAGATAATCGTTCACCGTAATGACATGCACCCCCCTACCAGTCAAGGCATTGAGATACACCGGCATAGTTGCCGCCAAAGTTTTTCCTTCACCAGTTTTCATCTCAGCGATCTTGCCTTGATGCAGCACAATTCCCCCCATCACCTGCACATCATACGGTCGTTCATGAAGAACCCGGCTCGCCGCTTCGCGTACTACTGCAAATGCCTCTGGCAAAATATCATCCAAACCGTCACCCTTTTCTAGACGTACCTTGAACTCTTCAGTTTTGCTTTTGAGCTGTTCATCATCCAGCGCCTTAAAAGCATCGGCGTGCGAATTAACTCGCGCCAAAATTGGCTCGAGTGCCTTTAATGCCTTTTTGTTCGGATCCCCCAGCAACCGCTCCAGAAATTTCATTACCTGATTTCCTTAAAACTCAGATATGCATGCAGTGCCTTTGGTATCTTAACCGAACCGTCTGCCTGTTGATGGTTTTCTAGCAAGGCCACCAGCGTACGTCCAATCGCTATTGCGGTTCCGTTAAGGGTATGAACAAATTTACCTTTTTCATACCTTATGTTCGCCCGCCTTGCCTGCCAATCCGTACAATTGCTACACGAATGTGTCTCGCGATACCGTTGCTGACTGGGCAGCCAACTCTCCATGTCGATAGTTTTGGCCGAAGGCGTACTCAAATCCCCAGCCGCCAAGAGTACTTTGCGGTAAGGTATCTCCAGCCCCTGCAATATCTCCTCTTGGATGTTATTCATGAAGTCCTGCTCGGCTTCGGAGTCTTTGGGCAACACAAACGAAAACATCTCAACCTTATCGAACTGATGAGTTCGGATGATTCCCTTTACATCCTTGCCATAGCTACCCGCTTCCCGTCTAAAACAGGTTGAAAAAGCCGCATACCGTTTCGGCACATCAATAATTTCCGCTGAGTGGTAACCCAAAATGCTTTGCTCCGACGTACCAATCAAAAAAAGGTCATCTTGAGTTTGATACACTTCGTCTTCATTCTTGCGTAGATAACCGCCAGCATCCATCGTCATCCTGTTAACCATCTGGGGAGGTATCATCAACTCAAACCCCTTTGTCTTAAGCAAGTCCATCACCCATCGAACTAAAGCAAACTCCAGTTCAACGGCCTGGTTCTTTAAATAATAAAACCTTGCGCCAGAGGTTTTGGTAGCCCGTTCAATATCCAAAATGTTTAAGCCCACTCCCAGCTCAATATGGTCCTTGATATCCTTTATAGTTGGTGTTTTGCCGACCGTCTCTAGAATCCGCATACTCGCCTCATCCCTCCCCTCCGGCACATCCCAAAGGGGAATATTGGGCACATCACCAACAAAATGGTTGCCACGTGGCGCTTCCATTTCCTTGACTTTGGCCATCTCTAGCTTCTTGAGACGTTTACCTTCAACTATATTGTGCTCTTTGGAGGCCTTGTTCTGTTGAGCACGGATATCATCCAGCTCCTTTACCAATTGACCAAACTTGGTCGCTTGCTCCAGAACCTTCTTGAGATCATATTTTTCCCCACGTTTATCGAGAGCTTTTTGCCATTCATCCAGATTGTCTTTCAGCGCACTTAAATCAATCATTGTCCTATCTTACTACTTATCTTTTACAAATGGGAACAGCACAGCTTCTCTGGCCGAATCGGCATTAGTCAAAAGCATCAACAGCCGCTCAATGCCCATCCCCCAACCAGCCGTTGGCGGCATACCGTATTCCAAGGTTTTGACAAAGTCATCATCCATAGAGTGAGCGTCCTTATCCCCCGCTTTTTTCTGCCGGGCCTGCTCCATAAAGCGCTCTTTTTGATCAATCGGATCGTTGAGCTCACTAAAAGCATTCACCACTTCCATTCCAGCTATGACTAGTTGAAACCGTTGTACTTTTGTTGGATCGTCCGTTTTCTTCTTTGCCAGTGGCGAGAGATCCAATGGATGGTCAACCAAAAATACAGGATCTACCAATTTTGGCCGCACAGTTTCCTTATATAACTCGTCAATCAGTTTGCCTCGTCCCGCTTTGCCCTTAAAGGTCAGCTTAATCTTTTTGGCTCCAATCGCTTTCGTCAGATCCTGCGCCGTTGGATACTGGTCAATATCAAGGCCGGTTTCTTTTTTAATCAACTCTCTAAAGGTCTTTTTCGGCCAGGGAGTTTTAAAATTAATATCTTTGGTTCCGAATTTTACCTTAGTAGTTCCAAGCACTTGCTTGATAACCTGCCCCAGCATCAGCTCTGTCATCCTCATCAAATCTTCGTGCGTAGTATATGCTTGGTAAAACTCCAGCATAGTGAAATCCTGCAGGTGTTGCGTGGAAACCCCCTCATTTCTAAACACTCTGGCAAACTCAAACACCTTTTCAAAACCACCCACCATGAGCCGTTTCAAATACAGTTCTGGTGCAATTCGTAAATACACGTCTGTATCTAGTGCCTCGTAGTGAGTTTTAAACGGAGTCGCCAAAGCTCCACCCGGCAAGGGCTGGAGAGCTGGTGTATCCACCTCGATAAATCCTCGGCCAATCAAAAACTTTCGGATGGCTTGCACTAACTGGTGACGCAAAATAAAACGCCGCTTCACCTCGTCATTAAACAAGATATCCAAATACCTTTGTCTGAAACGTGTCTCCTGGTCTGTCAGCCCATGCCACTTTTCCGGTAGGGGGCGCAAGGACTTGGCCAGCAAGGTCATTTTTTTTACCAAACACGATTTCTCGCCCTTTTTAGTCACGAATGCTTGCCCCGACACCTGCAAAATATCACCAACGTCAATCAGTTCCAGATCGGCATAAGCATTTTTCAACAAATCTTTTTTGAATACTACTTGTACTTCACCTGAAAAATCTTTTAAAACTCCGAAAGCCAAACCCCCAAATTCACGCTTGCTCATCAAACGCCCCGTCAAACTCACCGTTTTTTTACTTCTCTTGAAAGACGCAAATTTATCCAAAAACTCCGCCATCTCTGCACTTCTAGATGATTTAGCTGGATACGGATCGATACCTTTTTCACGCAGCTTTTTTAGCTTATCTAGTCGAAACCCGATAATCTGATTCAAAGATTCTTTCATAAACGCATTATAGCAAAGAATAAGGGGGCCGGACGGATCCGGCCCCCCGCGGGGACAGATGGGATAGGCTTACTCTACAATTCGAGAATGTCGCCGGGCTCTAGCCCGGCTTCTGGGGCTGTAGTAGCCCATCCATGAATCGGACAACCAGTGTCCGGATCCAAGATGCGGCCGCAGCTGACACACGAAGCGCCTGGAAAGGCGCGTACGACGTCTGCCACTGTCAGCTCCTCCTTCCCCTTGTTGTGTTTGTTCCTACGCTGCCGCGGCCATGTAACCACCACACCAACGAGAACAAGGATTCCATATAGGATGAGGACATCGATCAGAACCTGCATCTTACCCTCCAGGTGCACCGGCTACGCCGGTAAGATTTACTAGCATCAACTTAGCACACCTATCCGGTTTCGTCAAGATTAGTGGCTCTGGAAGCCCAAAACTCAACGGCTCTCCGCCAGCCGGCGGATTTTGAGCCGTTGAAAATCCTACAAGAAGAGATGATACTCCCCCGTTGGAGAGATTGTCAGCTAAGCCAAATTTGAATTTGGTTTGGTTTTTGGCCAAGGCATGTCTGATCCCTCTCCAGTTTGGCACAAACTGGAGAGGGAGAGTTTGCTGCTTTGCCAAACAGAACCAAATTCCTTTGGCTCTGACCAATCTCGACCGGGGTGTCTTTTTCTCCACCTTTTTGGACAAGCAAAAAGGTGGGCTGGATCAAACGCCAGCTAGCGTTTGTGAACTAACCGACTTTAAGAATCGTGTACTCCTTCTTCCCATCTGGGGTTTCCAAAGTCACCTTATCCCCTACCTTTTGACCCATCAATGCCTGACCCAACGGGGACTCATGCGAAATTTTACCTTCCAGCGGGCTGGCCTCATCAGAACCGGTCAATTTGTAGGTTTTCTCACTACCGTTCGCCTTCACTACCACTTCAGAACCCACGCCAATAACACCCTTAGCTTTACTCCGGCCATCCACTACCTGTGCGCTTTTCAAAATTGCTTCGATCTCTTCAATCCGGCCCTCAATAAAGGACTGCTTGGTTCTGGCCTCTTGATATTCAGCATTTTCTGATAGGTCGCCAAATTCGCGTGCCTCTTTAATCTTTTGAGTAATCTCTACACGCTGAACCTGAAGCTCGGATAGCTCCTTTTGTAATTTTTCTAAACCTTCTTTAGAAATATACATTGTTGCGGTCTCAACTGTCATAACTTAAAACCTACCTCCCTATCTTTAATATGTCTCACCGCCAAATCCTCTGGTTTGGCAATTAAGCTTGATTGTACTTATCTCAAAAGCTGGTGTCAAGACAATTAAAAAGTGGGCTTTAGGAGCTAGGTTTTTCAAAGTTCCGCTAAATTTGCAAACAGGGCCATCACTGTCATAGGCCCCACTCCACCCGGGACTGGAGTGATATAAGCAGCTTGTTTTTTTACACTCTCAAAATCTACGTCCCCCACTACCGTCTTGCCTCGGCGGGTAATCCCAGCATCTACCACCACCGCACCCCGCCCGACATGCTTGCCCAACACCAAACCGGGACGACCAGCCGCCGTAATAATTATGTCGGCCCGTTTGAGCTCTGCCATATCCTGAGTGCCTTTTTGCACCACTACCACTTCATTGCCCCGACTAGACAGATAGACGGCCAAGGCCACGTTCAGCAACCGGGTAAACCCTATCAGCGCCACACTCTGGCAGGTTAAAGGAATCCAATAGCTTTCCAGCAAACGTACGATGCCTGCGGCTGTCGCTGGCAAAACCCCATCCTCCGTCAAACTCGCATCGGTTAAACCATCCACATCCTTACTAGGCGCGATGGCCTCCAATATTTTTGCTTCATTCATCTTACTCGGTAGAGGCAACTGCACAATAATGCCATTGACTCGTTGACTCGTGTTCAGCTTCCTAACTAGCGCCACCACCTTCTCCGTAGTGGTGTTGGCTGGTAGTGAATGCAGAGTGAATGTCACACCAAGTTTCTTCGCCATGTCCGCTTTCTTCTTCAAATACAAAACCGACGCTGGGTTGTCACCCACCATCACAGCCGCCAGACATTTGCCAGCCACTTTTTTATTTAGAGCTTTTTGCCAATCAGCCGCTATCTTTTTACCATCCAACAACTTCATAAAAATATTTTAAAAATGGTGGAGAGAGAAGCAGGCGGCTAGTCCGAGCACATGCGAGGATTGGCTTCTGCCAACCGCCGATGAGGGGAGAACATACCTCGTTCTTCCCTCATTACTTAAAACAACTTCACTATATCCTTATAAGTCACTGCAAAAATAAATGCCAACAAAAGCAAAAAGCCCAGCGAATGTATCGCATTTTCCACTACCGGTTTTACCTTTTTACCGCCCCGAATCATCTCGGCCACCAAGAAAGCTAATCGCCCACCGTCTAAAGCTGGGAAAGGCACTATATTGATCAGCCCCAAGTTAACCGACAAAAAGATAAGAAACTGTAAAACCGACAAAAATCCCAGTCGCACCGCCTGTGCAGTCAGTTTGGCAATACCTACCGGCCCAGCAATGGTATCCGGTAAAGATGCGCTTTTGACCAAGCTAGCCAAAATGCCGACGATAGCTACCGCAATCGCTGATATTAAACGCCAGAGCTCAACCAACGCAAAATAGGGCACCTTCCACCACACATAGTGAACTTTTTCTACTAACTCGTCCGCCAAGATGCCAATTACGTGCCGACCCTCACTCATAGTTGTCGCCACACTCAAACCCAGCTCCTCTCCGGCACGATTGATAACTAATGTCGCTTGGCCGGCTGCATTAATAGCCGCTTGTAACTCTTCGGCTGTGTTTACCAGTTGCCCATTTACACTCAAAATTATGTCGCCAGCCGCAACGCCCGCACTCAACGCAGGTGAATTCTCACCAACCTGTACAACCAAAACCTGCGAAGCAACTTGCGCCTGATCGTCTATATAGCTCGATACATCTGTCGCCAGTGGTGGCATTCCGAGCCAGAAACCGATAACCAGACCGAGATAGGCAATCAAGAAATTCATCAATACACCACCAGTAGTAAAGAGTGCTCGAGCACCATAGCTCTTGCTCCCCAAAGAATCACTATCGGCAGCGTTTTCACCCCCCTCACCCTTGACCCGAACAAAACCACCGAAAGGGATCCAGTTAATCGACCAAATCATGTCTTTCTGTCTTTTACCCCAAATTCGTGGTGGCAAACCAATTCCGAACTCTTCCACTTTTACACCCGCTCTTCGCGCAGCCCAAAAGTGCCCGAGCTCATGCCCTAGCACCAAGATGCTAAAAATCAGTATAAAAACTATTACCGTTAAAAAATTCATGAATTATTTCCCGTGACGTCTATCCCTACTAGCATACCATTCTAAGGCCTCTTCAAAGTCCTGTTTTGTAAAACCAGGTAAACAAATCTGCGGAAAATAAAATTCGGTGTAAGACATTTGCCACAACAAAAATCCGCTTAGACGATGCTCCCCACCCGTTCTAATCATCAAATCGGGATCTGGCATGCCGGCCGAGTATAAATGGTTCGCTATCACCGCCTCATCAATCTTTTCTGGCACAATCCCCTCCTGCACAATATTTTTCACCGCTCGGATAATTTCTGCTCGGCCACCATAGTCAAGACAGAAATTCATGTTCAGCCCAGTATTGTTCTGACTGTCCGCCACCATTTGCTTGATAGCTGCCCGCATCTTCTCTGGGAACCTCTCTATCTCGCCAAAGATATTTATTTTTACGTTTTCCTTAGCCAACCGCTCCATATAGGTTCTAAACCCCGTAACAAATACCTTATTGAAAAGGTAGTCCAGCTCCTCCGGACTCCTGTCCCAGTTTTCGGTCGAGAAGGCATACATTGTCAAATACTTAATATCTTTTTCAATACACCATTGAGCAATATTCTCAATGTTTTCCATTCCTCTCATATGGCCTTCCAAAGTTGGCAAACCTTGGGCTCTCGCCCATCTGCGATTGCCGTCTAACACAAAAGCAATATGCTGTGGTAAGTCATTCCCTGCCACTTGTTTTTGTTTAGATAGTAGTTATTTCTTTTTCCTTGTCACCTAAAGCGATCTCCACTCGGCTCACAAAATCATCCACCATATCCTGGACTTGTTTCTCTAAACGTTTTTGCTCATCTTCGCTGTTAATTTGTTTTTTTATATCTTCCATCGCGTCGCGTCGGAGATTTCTAATGGCCACCTTGGCCTCTTCTGCTCGAGCACTAGCTACCTTAACTAGCTCTGTTCTACGCTCTGCACTAAGCGGCGGGATAGTAATCCGAATCATCTGCCCGTCATTTAAGGGGTTTAGACCCAGTCCGCTAGCAATGATGCCTTTTTCGATGGGAGCTAAATTTGCTCTATCCCAAGGTTGAATAGCAATGGTTTGTGCATCTGGAGCACCGACGTTTGCCACCTGTTTGAGGGGAACCTGAGCTCCGTAAGATTCCACCATCACCCCCTCCACCAAATCTGGATGAGCCCGGCCAGTCCGGACTTTCTTGATTTCGGTTTGGAATACCTCCAAGGCCTTAGCCAGTTTTGATTTTAGGTCATCTAACATACTATTTTTTCGCTCCCCAAATCAAACCGAGCGAAGCTACCGATCTGGATATTTTCTTTGAAATGAGCAATTTGCTCATTCACATAATCCTCCACCGTTCTACTCTGATCCTTAACGTATGGTTGTTTTAGCAAAGCCACTTCTTTTGCATAAGCGGCCCTATCGTCCTGCTTAGACAATTCACCTGCCGGAATATCTTCTTCGCGCAAATATTTCGGACTCATACCAGCAATATGCATGGCGATGTTGTTTGCAAACTCTTTAAATTTTTCGTCCTTCGCCACAAAGTCGGTTTCCACTTTTACTTCAACTAAAACACCGATTTTGTTGCCCATATGAATATAGGCAGCCACCACACCATTAGCCGCTTCGCGCTCGGCTTTCTTCTCGGCAATACTCGCTCCCCGCTCCTTCAAAATCGCCTTGGCCTTTTCCATATCGCCACCCGCTTCTTGCAATGCAGATTTTGCCTCCATCATTCCAGCGTTAGTGAGGTTTCTTAGTTCTTTAACTTGGTCTGCTTTAATTTCCATAAATTCTCTCCTATTTTACTACTTCTGGTTCTTCTTGTTTCACCTCGTCTGCTCCACTTATTTTATCAGCTTGGGGAGCTGGCTTGGTACCGCAACTTTCAGCTACTAGCTTCAACACGAATTCAATTGCACTCTTAGCATCGTCGTTGGCCGGAATTGGGTAATCGATACCCTCAGGGTTTGTATTCGTATCCGCCAAAGCTACCACTGGCACACCCAGCTTGTTCGCTTCCTTGATAGCAATCCGGTCTTTGTTTGCATCTATCACAAAGATGGCGCTAGGGATGTTTTCCATATACTTCACGCCGCCCAAAGTGGTGTTTAGCACCTTGTAATGACGATCCAGCACCACCCTCTCTTTTTTGGTCATGCCCTTAAAATCATCTTTGGCGTATTTGTCATCTAGTTCCCGCAAATACTTTAGACGTCGAGACATAGTATCAAAATTGGTCAGGAGCCCGCCCAGCCACCGCTCACTGACATAAGGCATACCGCACGTCTGCGCGTATTTCTCCACCAGCGACGAGGCCTGTCGTTTGGTTCCTACCAAAACCACCTGCCCACCGCCCTTGACCACATCGGTCAAAAAATCCAAAGCCCGCTGCAGCATAGGCGCGGTTTTAGTCAAATCGATAATATGTACGCCAGAGCGCACACCAAAAATATACGGATCCATCTTGGGTTCACGCCGAAACGTTTGATGCCCAAAATGCATCCCTGCTTTCATCATCTCTTCAATCGAAATCTCTTTCTTAGTCATAATCCTTATCTCCTTGGCTCGCAGTTATTCCACCTTTTAGTTTTGAAGCTCACAATCCATCAGAGCCTCAAATCAAAAATAGCAGAACAGGATGTGATTTGTTGCGAACCTGTGTTATAAATATACCTCGGTATTCTAATTGTTCGCCTTCTATCTGTCAACAGACACTAACCGTCACTCGACCTAGCCCCGACATAACCAAATACGCCCCGGAGCAGATGACGCTGGGTTTGAACTAGTAGTGGTGGGCTTGCCCAGACTCGAACTGGGGACCTCTCCGATGTGAACGGAACGCTCTAACCAACTGAGCTACAAGCCCTTCCTATTTTTTAACCAGCCAAGCTAATCGTCCGCACCTAGATTATACATAAACATTTTCCGATGTATAATAAATGGGAAATAAACCATTGAAAAGGGGGAATCTAAATGCCCGAGGATATGTTTGGCTTTCTCCATGGCGACGAAGATCACAAAGCCACTCCTAAAAAATCAGTCCCTAGACGTAGTACGTGGCTCACAATTTTTGTGGGCACAGTTATTTTTATCTACGACGTTTTTAAAACTGTCTCAACCGTCTTGGGCGTGGCCTTCCTTATCCGCTTTTTCCTAATCCAGCCATTCTACGTTTCCGGCCCTTCCATGGAACCCAATTTTCATAACAACCAATACATTATCGTGGACCAGGTCAGCTATCGCTTCTCCGCGCCTGACCGCGGCAATGTAGTAGTTTTCAAATGGCCACAAAATATTGCCGTCTCATTCATTAAGCGAGTCATTGGCTTGCCCGGCGAAACCGTTGAGATAAAAGACGGCAAGGTCTATATCTACAACAACGAGAACCCCGGTGGCACTTTACTAGATGAGTCCTACCTCCAAGGCGTCGCCACTCCCACCGACACGCGTCGCAAGCTAGGCAAAAATGAATACTTTGTCATGGGTGACAACCGCAACAACAGCTCCGACTCGCGTAGCTGGGGCCCCGTACCCAGGAATTTGATTGTGGGCAAAGTATGGGTAGTGGTGTATCCGTTTAGCGACTTCCATACCATCAGCACACCGTCCTACGGCAGGAGCCTTTAAACACTAACCAAAATCAGCGCCCCTAGGCGCTGATTTTTGTGATTTTTACTTTGGTTAGGTTCTGTCTGTGACCAACATTACGACGGTAACGTTTACGGCGGTGCATTTTTATTACACTCACCTTATCGTCTTTGAATTGCTCTATTATCTCGCCAGTTACCTTCGCCTTCTCAATCACCGGAGCCCCCAACTTTACCGTCTTGCCATCATCTATCATCAAAACCTCGTCAAACTCAATCTTACCGTCCTGGCCTTGCAGTTTTTCAATATCAATAACCACACCCTCTTCTACTAGGTACTGTTTGCCGCCGGTTTGTATAACTGCTAATTTAGCCATTTAAAAAAGATAACTATCGCAAAATATCACCTACCCTAGCCAAAGGTCAACACCTTTTTGCTCTTACAAGACCTGCACTTGAGCTCCCACTTCCAGGTCTTTTGCTTCTGCCACACCAGCTGGCACCTCTAAAACATACTTGGCTGGCTCATCATTCTGATACACCAACAGATCCAAATCGTCCTGACTCACCGGAGCCTGATTGACTACATGTACCACCCGACCAGTTTCGTCCAGCCAAAGAATATCGATAGCAAAATTCATATTCTTCATCCAGATACCATGTTTGCCAGTTTCATCAAAAATAAATAACATCCCCTCGTCTTCTTCCAGCCCCGTCAACCCGGACAAGCCCTGAATCCGCTCCACCGGATTGTCAGCAACTGCCACATTGATAGTATCACCGTTGGGCAGGGCAACCTCTCTATCAAACATCTGTGTTACATCAGTTGACGAATTAGTTACCGCATCCTTCTGGGTAGTCGTCTGTTCGTCATTGATAAGTGGCAAAAAAGAATACACCGATGGCTGTTTAGAAATACCATACAGCGTCACCAGAACCAAAACAAACAGACCCAAGACTATGTTCGATGCCAATCTCTTCATGATGATTTGGTTAAACTGATATTGACTTTGAATTCGTTGACCTTTACTGCCGTCTCTGCCGCGCCTGCCTTAATCTCATCGGCCAAAGTCTCTCCTTTGATGTAATCCGAGTATACATCAAAGGCCTTTTTAACCATATCCGCATCCGAGCTCCAGGTAATTTTTATTCTGTCCTCTATCTCAAAACCATTCTCCTTGCGCAGCACCTGAATACTACGCACCAACTCTCGCGCCAGACCTTCTAGAGCCAAATCATCTGTGATTTTGGTATCGAGCTCTGTTGCCGGCTGCTCCCATAGCAGTTCTTTAATATTCGCCTCTTCTCTGATAATGTCCACCAGTTCACTAGGTAACTCCTTGTCCACCACGGCGAACTTAGCCAGTGGCTGACGCACCTTGATACCTGCCTGTTCCCGAAGATTCAAAATGGCTTCCACCATTTCCCGGGTTCTACTCATTTGCTGTAATATCGTTTCGTCAGCCATCTCCGCTTGCGGCCAGTTAGTTACATGCACAGACATCGGGTCAGCTGCAGTCCTTAAATTCCGATAGATTGCCTCGCTCAAAAAGGGCATGAATGGGGCCATCAGCTTAGTTAGATCTTTGAGCGTCATATAAAGCGTCAAATAGGCCTGAACTTTGTCGGCATCATTTTCTCCTTTCCAGAATCGCCGTCGGCTTCTGCGTACATACCAATTAGATAAATCTTCCACAAAGTCCTCAATCGCCAAGCCCGCCTGCATCGGCTCGTACTTTTCCAAATGTTCAGTCACCTTCTCCACCAATTGATGCCGACGCGCCCAAATCCATTTGTCCAACATACTCTTCGGCGCCAACTCACCTGCCTTATTTGGATCAAACTTATCAATATTGGCATAGGTCACAAAGAATGAATAAGTATTCCAAAGCGTGAGCATAAATCGACGTACAACTTGGGTTACACCACCCTCATCAAAGTTTTTTGGCAAACCTGGCTGATTGATAGTGTAAAGATACCACCGCAACGCATCACTGCCCTGACTTTCAAAAATTTTATTCGGGTCTACCACGTTGCCTTTGGACTTGCTCATTTTTTTGCCATACTTATCCAAAACATGACCCAGCGAAACCACATTTTTATACGGCGCCCCCTTGTCCAGAAGGGTTGAGACAGCCAATAGAGTGTAGAACCAACCTCGAGTTTGATCTACCGCTTCAGATATGAATTCAGCCGGGAAACTTAAGCCCTTATCGATTTTCTCTTGGTTCTCAAACGGATAATGCCATTGGGCAAACGGCATACAACCACTATCGAACCAGACGTCACACACTTCTGGTACCCGCCTGTATTCTTTGCCATCCTTTTCCAATACGATTTCATCGACAAAGGGTTTGTGAGGATCGAAACTATCCGTTACTTTCGTCTTGTCTTTCGCCAGTTCCCTTAATTCTTCAAAAGAGCCGACGCAGATCATGTCTCCTCCGCCAGCCGGCGGATTCACTTCTTTCCATACTGGTAATGGCGTACCCCAGTACCGTTCACGAGAGAATGCCCAGTCCTTTATCTCGTTTAGCCACTCACCAAACCGGCCGTCCTTTAAATGCGCCGGCACCCAATTAATATCTTGATTGTTCGCGATCAACTGTGTTTTCACCTGCTGCATATTGATAAACCACGAATCCATAGCGTAATACAAAAGTGGGCTATCACATCGCCAACAAAATGGATAATCGTGACTATAATCCATTTCCTTCAAAAGCAACCCTCGCTTTTCCAAATCCGACACAATTGCCTTTTCTACCTCTGGGTCTTTGACATACTTGCCGGCAAATGGCTTTACGCTATCTACAAACCGTCCCTGCTTATCAACCGTGTGATACCGCGGCAAATTGACTTGTGCACCCAACTGATAATCATCCTCTCCATACATCACCGCTGTATGCACCACACCAGTACCGTCATCCGTAGTTACAAAATCGGCTGGGTAAACTTTGAAAGCATTCTCGTAATTGGCTGTATCTTTTGGAATGGCGCCCTCAAACAGTGGCTCATATTCCAAACCCACTAAATCACTATCCAGAATAGGGCTATGAGTATATGCCGATTTTGGAATGACGCCACCCTCCAACTTATATCCCAGTGGGACAATATCAGTTCCTTGAAAAATATTACTCGCGAGAGCATCGGCCAAGATATACGTTTCGCCAGCATGCGGACCATCAGTGATCTGGTATTTGCCGTACCTGATATCTTTACCTACCGCCAACGCCACATTCCCAGGCAGAGTCCAAGGAGTAGTGGTCCAAGCCAAAATATAAGTATTGTCCTCGCCTTTAACTTTCAACTTGATGTAAACCGAACGCTCTTCTACTTCCTGATAGCCCTGCGCTACCTCATGCGAAGACAGTGATGTGCCACATCTCGGACAATACGGCACCACCTTGTGCCCTTGATACAAAAGACCCTTGTCCCAAATCTGTTTAATAATCCACCATAAACTCTCAACGTATTTGGGTTCGTAAGTGATATACGGATTTTCCAAATCTACCCAAAAGGCCATCCGCTTGGTCATCTCTTCCCACTCATGCAAATACTTCCACACGCTTTCCTTAGCTTGTTCGTTGAATTTGGCTACCCCATATTTTTCGATGTCACCCTTGTCTTTTAGACCCAACTTTTTCTCCACTTCAATCTCAACTGGCAATCCATGCGTGTCCCAACCAGCTTTCCGTTCTACTAAGTATCCCTGCATGGTTTTAAACCTAGGCCAAACGTCTTTAAAGGCCCGCGCCAAAACATGGTGGATGCCGGGCATACCATTGGCTGTCGGCGGGCCTTCAAAAAACACGAACCGCTCCGCCTTCTTTCGTAACTCAAGGCTTTTCTCAAAAATCTTTTCTTTTTCCCAAAAGACAAGAATCTCTTTCTCTTGGCTACTGAAGTTTACTCGCGGATTAACCGGTTCAAACGCCATTTACTTTGCATCCTCCTTACCTTGTCTCGGAATCGGCCGACTTGTAGTTTTCGGCTTGGGCTTAGCTGACGCACGACGTGTGGTAGTAGTACGACGACCATCAGAAATCAAAAACTTCTTGGTATCTTTATCCAGATCAATAAACTTGTCCGTCGCCTCAATCAGCTTACTAGAAGCACTTCTGCCAAAAGCTACGGACTCTACCTTCTGACCAATGCTTTGCAGGTATTGCACTAGCGGCACGTAGTCACCATCACCAGAAACCAACACCACCACATCCAGCTTAGGCGCTAATTTTATAGCATCCATGGCAATCCCTACGTCCCAGTCACCCTTTTTATTGCCACCATAAAAAATCTGCAGGTCTTTCATCTTCACCTCAAAGCCAATATGCTCCAAGGCCTCAAAAAAACTGCCCTCCTCAGGAATATCGGCTCTAATCACATAAGCGATCGCCCTGATCAAACTTCTGTCTCCCACCACCGTTTCTAAAATGGCTTTGAAGTTGACCTTTTTTTGATACATCACCTTAGCCGAATAGTACATATTCGACACGTCCACTAACACTCCCACTCTTTGTTCTTGATACTGACTCATAATTTTATATCCAAAAATTAGGTAAATATATAAAAATACTCACCTATTATAGCTTTTTTGGCCTAAAAAAGAAAAGGGTCAATCCCCTTAACTAATCTCAAACACCTTCTTTTTTGTCCGATGTCCCGACACCAGTTTTACCATTGACTTTGGCACCTCAAACTCTTTGGCCAAAATCTCGCCGACTGCCTCGTTGGCTCTGCCCCGAATAGGCAAAGCCGTAACCCAAATTTTATAGCTTCCCTCAGCCAGTTTTTCTATAGCATTACGTGAGCTTTTGGGGACTGCCACTACATTAACTCGCATATACCTCCAAACCACCTACTGATATGTTGCCCGAACATCGCATTGTTTTTGCTGCACCTCCAGTTGGTTGATTCGAGCATCAAACCGCACATAGTCAAGATAAGTTAGGTTATCGGGAAAGTTTTTCTCCAACATTTGACGCGCTAGCGCTACAGTCCCCGATTGAATATAAGAATCTAACAGTCGCACCAGATCGTTCGTTTTACCTTCAGGCGCCGGGCGCCCCTTTTTGGCAACCACTGCAGCTCGTTCCAGCACCGTGTCCTTCTCGGCCAAAGCCGCTTTATCAAATTCCTGCTCCAGCACAACCGCCTTGGGTCTGGCAACTTTGTTCTGAGATAAAATCAGCGTCAGCCTTGCTTTTTTGCGACTGACTTCATTTAAAACCCACTCCAGTTCCCGCAACAAATCTAGCTTTTCCTGATAGCTTAGCATGTCCATCTTGGCCAGAAACTGACGCCTGTCCTGATCATTGATTTCGCCCGTAGCCAAAAGCTCCTCGATTTCTGACACGACCTCCCAGCCCGAGTCAATAAACCGATCTATAATCTCCACCAGGTTCTCCATGTGTTCAATCTCGGTACATTGCTCGAAACTGTCTTGCCACAGTTCGGCCTCTTCACCGGTGAATACACCCAAAGATAGAGCGTAAACAATCTTGGCCTGCATTTCAGTACGAAGCTCTGCCACGAGTTCGGGCAGAGCTTCGTACTTTTCGGGAGTGGTAAACTCTATCGTTTCCATAATTTAACTACAACCAGTAGTGGTACCGCACTCGCGACAGGCATAACAGGTACCATTTCGCACCATTAACGCACCACAGGTGGGACATGGTGGCGCCGAACTCTCATGAATGTCCCCCGCCTTACCCATCAAGCCCATACTCAACTGATCATGATCCGCAACTGGCTCTGGCTTTTCGGCTTCAGTTATCAGAGTCCCCGGCACCATATCTTCTACTGCTATCTCCTCGTCTTCCGTTTCTTTCAAGCTTTTTGCCACATCCTCTCCGATAATCCCCAGCATCACTTGCTTTTGCAGTGGCAAAAATCTCCTGCCCAACCACCGACCAATATAATCCGGTATCGACTTAGCAAACGGAATCTCGTTATCATCGGTCGCGCCCCATGGCTCAAATCGCATATTCATCAATGAATCAATCAAAGCCTCGGCCGACTCACCATTCTGCAAAGTTTTTGACAACAGCCGTGCAATAATGTTGAGTAGACCTCCAACCATCGAGCCCTCTTTGGCAGAACGGATGAAAATCTCACCCAAGCGCCCCTCTGCATCGGTATTGGCCACCAAATATACCTTGTGTCCACCAATCATAAACTGATGCGTCATCCCTTGGCGGGTTTTAGGCAATATGATTTTATTAGTACCTTTGGCCTCGGTTTTTTTCTCTTCATCCTTCTCTTTTCTAGCCGTCAGCGGCTGTGAGGCCTTGCAGTTATCACGGTAGAGCGCCAAGGCCTTCAGACCTTTTCGCCAGGCCTCGATATACACTTGTTCCACATCCTCTACTGTCACTTCCTCTGGCATGTTAACGGTCTTGGAGATCGCACCGGACAAGAACGGCTGTACAGCTGCCATCATCTCTAGATGTGCCATGGGCCTAATAAACCGTTTACCATCGCCACACCGATTAGCACAATCAAATACTGGCAGATGCTCGTCTTTAATGTGTGGAGCGCCCTCTAGTTTACCCTTCTCTAGAATATAATCTGTAATCGTTTTTACCTCTTCACTACTGTAGCCCATACGCTCCAAAGCCGGTGCCACGGATTGGTTGACAATTGAATACCCGCCACCCCCAGCCAACTTCTTGTATTTCACCAAAGCAAAATCTGGCTCAATACCTGTGGTGTCAGCGTCCATCAGTGGTCCAATCGTTCCAGTGGGCGCCAACAGGGTAGTTTGCGCATTTCTAAACCCATATTTCTCGCCTAGAGCGTAGGCCTCCTCCCAGTCCTGCTTGGCCGCTTCAAACATGTAGTTCTCTAGGTTGTGAGCATCCAGCTTCTGCACTGCTTGTCGGTGCATATCAATTACCTCCAACATACTGTCACGATTCACAGCATACTCGGCAAAAGCGCCCATCTGTTTAGCTACACGAGCCGATTGCGTATAAGCCCGACCAGTCATAATCGCTGTCACCGCCGCTGTCAGGGCTCTGCCCGGCTCACTGTCATATGGCAAACCGATGCGCATCAAATATGCGCCGATGTTAGCGTAGCCCAGACCCAACGGCCTAAAATTGTGTGAATTTTGTGCAATGGGTCGCGATGGGTAAGATGAAAAATCCACCAGAATTTCCTGTGCCAAAATAAACACATCCACCGCGTGTCGGAAGGCCTCGACATCAAATCGGCCCCCTTCATCCAAAAACTTCACCAAATTGATTGAAGCCAAGTTGCAAGCCGAATCATCTAAAAACATAAACTCACTACACGGATTACTAGCATTGATCCGCCCACTAATCTTGCATGTATGCCATTTGTTAACCGTAGTGTCATACTGCATCCCTGGGTCCGCACAGCGCCAAGCCGATTGAGCAATTTCGTGCATAATCTTTCTGGCCAAAATACGTTCGTGCACCTCGCCAGTCGTTACAAACTTCGTTTCCCATTCCTTATCATCCAAGTAGGCCTGCATAAACTCGTCCGTTACCCGGACTGAGTTATTGGAGTTCTGGCCCCCTACTGTCTGATAGGCCTCGCCATTAAAATCAGCGGGGAGGTTGGCATGTTCAATCAAAATTTTGGCCTTATCTTCTTCTCGAGCCTTCCAATGAATAAAGTCCAAGATTTCGGGATGATCCACATTTAAAATCACCATCTTGGCGGCTCGACGCGTGGTGCCGCCGGACTTCGTCGCTGCTGCACCGGAGTCAAACACTTTCAAAAAACTCATCACCCCACTGGAAGTCCCGCCTCCAGATAGCAACTCATACTTCGACCGCAGAGTAGAAAAATTAGTGCCTGTACCGCTGCCGAGTTTGAACAATCGAGATTCTTTTTTCACCAAATCAAAAATATCACCCAGGTCATCCTCTACCGCCTGGATAAAACAGGCCGAACCCTGTGGATGCTCATAGGCATTCACAGCTCTTTCAATCTCGTCGGTCTCTGGATTCCAAAAAAAGTTTTCCGAATGCCCCTTGATCTGATATTCATGCCACAGACCGACATTAAACCACACCGGAGAGTTAAACGCTCCGCGCTGCGTCAGCAAAATATAAACTAGTTCGTCCTCGAAAGTGTCAGCTTCTTCCTTGGTACTTAAATGCCCCAGGGTCTCTCCCGCTACTCGAATAGTGTGTGCTACTCGATATACCATTTGACGAACAGTATTTTCGAAACCAAGTGGCGTGTTAACACCCCGCTTCCTCAAATATTTATACGCTGCAATTGTCACCGCCGTATCCGACCAAAAGTCAGGAGCTTCAATCTCTTTATCTAACAGTTGCTTACCGTCCGCATCAGTTAAGCCCACTCGACGCGTGGTCCAGTCCACCATCTTGTATACATCATCTCCAGCCCGCGTGAACCGACGAGCCACCAATGCCGTTGCGGCCTTTTCAACTGTTTCGCTCATAACAGTTTTTCTCCCTTTATCCCCCATTAACCCAATATTATTTTGTAGCAGTTTTTCTGCTTCTTTGAATCAACCGTTTTATCTCGTCCTCAAAAGTTTGTAAGTCCCTAAACTCTCTATAAACTGCCGAGAAACGAATGTAGGCCACTTGGTCTACCTTCTCAATTTTTTTGATGACTAACTCGCCAATCGTTTTGGATGTCACCTCTTCTAGATTTTTCTCATACAGCTCACGCTCTACATCATCAATAATCTTTTCTATTTTAGCCATCGGAGTCGGACGTTTGTAGAAGGCCTTGTAAACCCCCTGAGCAATCTTGTCGCGGTTAAACAAATCCCTAGTCCCATCTTTCTTTATAACCATTAGCCGCGGCTGCTCCTGACGTTCATAGGTCGTGAACCGAAACCCACACTTGTCGCACTCACGCCGACGCCGAACTGCGATACCTTCATCCGCTTCCCTGGAATCCACTACCGAGCTATCCCCTTTATTACATTTCGGACACTTCATTCACTTCACATTATGTTGTGTAGGCAACTACTATGCTAACTCTATATCTAGTGTTTCGTAAAAATCGCTCTCACACCTGCCAGGTCTTGCTTTTGTCCACACCTCCGATACAATGAGCACATAAAAAACAAAAAGTAAGGGGCACCATTATGTCAGAGTCACATTGTCGTACCTCACAGGCGAAGCTCCGGCAGGGCCTGATGGAAGAACTGGGTCTCACAGAGCAAGAAGCGGACGCGTATCTGGCAAGCGTAGAGGCATCGGGAAAGCACAACCGCATTACATCCCAACGCCTTCGCGAACAACTCCACATTCCCATCGATGAACTGCTAGCTCAAGCCGACATCTAAACAAGACCCACAAAGCCAAGTGGCCGCTTACACAAGCGGCCACTCGTCTATTGTTTGAGTTTATGCAATCTATTTAATTTTTCTGCGCAAGAAGGCGGGCACATCCACATCGTTGGTATCGCCCTCGTCTTCCTCTTCTTGTTGTTTTTTGGTTGCCGCCCCGCTCTTCCGACGAGTAGCATAACCCTCATCAAAGCCGGTAGCGATTACCGTAATTTTCACTTCGCCCTGCATTGCTTCATCAATCACTGCACCGAAGATAATGTTGGCATCCTGATCGGCTGCTTCGGTAATAATCCGAGCCGCTTCATCGATCTCATACATGCTCATGTCTGGGCCACCGGTAATGTTGAACAAAATACCTTTGGCACCATCAATCGACATCTCCAATAACGGAGAGTCAACGGCCATCCGAGCAGCTTCCACGGTCCGGTTTTCACCAGTCCCGCGTCCGATACCCATCAAAGCGCTACCCGCACTTTGCATGATGGTCTTAACATCCGCAAAGTCGACGTTGATCATACCATGCATCGTAATCAAATCAGAAATACCCTGTACGCCCTGACGCAGCACGTCATCCACTACCGAGAAAGCATCAAAGAGCGAAGTTTTCTTATCAATGACTTGAAGTAGTCGGTCGTTAGGAATGGTGATTAAGGTATCCACCTTAGGTTGCAGTTCTGCCAACCCCTCATCACCAACCTTTTTCCGACGCAGACCCTCAAACGAGAATGGCTTAGTTACCACCGCTACAGTCAGTGCTCCCAATTCTCTGGCGATCTCCGCCACAATCGGGGCCGCTCCTGTACCAGTGCCACCACCCATACCGCAGGTGATAAAGACCATGTCCGCATCTTTCAGTGCGTTATAAATCTCTTCTTTGTTTTCCTCTGCGGCTTTCTTTCCCAGCTCAGGGTCCGAGCCGGCGCCAAGACCGCGTGTCACGGTCTGGCCAATGTGTACCCTAACAGGCGCATCGCAATAATGCAAATCCTGTGCGTCAGTGTTTATCGCGATAAATTCTACCCCTTTGATCCGTGATTGGATCATTCGATTTACCGCGTGGGTTCCGGAACCGCCCACACCAACAACCTTAATCCTGGCAAAGACATCTTCTTCGTTGAAGTTCTCGATCGAAGACGAACTTTGGGATTTCCGTCTGTTCATAGAGTAATCGACCTCCTAAAAAATTAATATATTATCTAAATTTGTATGCATAAAAAGAAACGAGCACCTCTAAGCTTCGCACTTCTGTGCTTAGACGCCCTCTTGTCTTTCAGGCAACCGACTAATTTATTTGCTAAAAAGCTCTTTTATCCGCGTGATGACTGAAGAGACATCAAAAGTGGGGAATACCGTTTTCTCTGACTCATCGTCCATCCCCCATAACATTATACCAATTGCTGTCGCATATCGCGGATCGTCCAGCTTATCTATCATCCCTTTTAACTCTACCGGAAATCCTAGCTGAGCGGGTAGGCCCAAGTTATCTTTGGCCGATTCCACTATACCAGGTAGCTTGGCTCCACCTCCTACTAAGATTGCCCCGGCTGGTAACATGCCGTCTCTACCCACCTTACGCAATTCCGCCTTAATCATCAAAAATAGCTCCTGCAATCTGGCCTCGATAATCTCTGCCAGATACCTCCGCGAGACCTCTTGCTCTTCATCCCTATCTAGCTTGGACAAATCTATGGTGTCTTTATCCGAAAGCGTAATCGGACTAGCCATCCCGTATTCCACCTTAACTCTTTCAGCCACATCCAACGAGGTTCTCAGCCCAATTGCAATATCCGAGGTGATGTGGTCTGAGCCAATGGGTAAAACCGCCGAGTGGTAGATATCCCCCTCTTCAAAAACCACCAAGCCAGTCGTCCCCGCTCCTATATCTATCAAAACAACCCCAAGCTCTTTTTGCTTTTTTGTCAAAACTGATTTGCTAGCTGCCAAAGGCGCTAACACGAAACCTGCAATAGCCACCCCCGCCTGTTCTACAGTACGGCGCAAGTTCTTGATAAAAGGCGTCGAACCAGTAATCACGTGAGCATCTACTTCCAAACGGGAACCAGTCATGCCCACCGGGTCTTTTATCCCCTCCTGACCATCTACCATGAACATCCGTGGTATAACATGCAAAATCTCTCGGTTAGCCGGCACCGTTACCGACTGGGCAGTTTCCACTACCCTTAAGACATCATCATGTCCGATCTCTTCCTTGCTCCGAGGAATAGCAATCAGGCCCTTGTTGTTCGTAGCAGCTATGTGCTCACCATTGACCGAGACATAAACGGCTTCTGCTGGCAAGCCCGCCATGCGTTCGGCTTCCTCGACTGCAGCCGAGATTGACGCCACAGTTTCCTCCACATCGGTAACAACCCCCCGGCGCATACCAGATCCTTTATGAATCCCTACCCCCACAATATTGGGATAGGCCTCTCCTTCAGCTCGGTGACCAATTACAGTCACTACCTGGGAGTCGCCAATATCAATACCAACCGAAACTTTTTCTTTCATGTATTAAATAAAAACTGCTCTTATTCTAGCTGAAAGTTTTTAGCTTTACAAATATTGATTTCAAGGCCATTTTATGGCCGCAGCCCGCCAAACAAAAGCAGGTAGACATCAGATTTCAGATGAGATGGAATGGTAGCAGGCTTACTCCGCCTCCCTAATTTGTGCCAAGATTTTGTCCTCCAGCGCTTCCATTTTGTCTGCCTCTCTTGGATTTTCGTGCCCCAGCCCCCTTAGATGCAAAAGTCCGTGAACAAACAGACGTGCAAATTCGTCCTTGACAGACACCCCCAGTTTTTTTGCGTCAGCCTCCACTTGGCTTTTGCTCACAAAGATGTCCCCTAAATAAGTTTTATCGTCGCCCAAAAACTCGTCATCTTGCATCTCTCCGTAAACAAATGACAGCACATTGGGGACGTAATCCTTTTTCCGATATTGTTTATTCAATTTTTGCATATAGTCGTCGTCGCATAACACTATGCCAACCTCCGCAGCTTCATCCATCTTGGCCATAGTCACAGTCACATTAAAAACAAAGCGGACGAACTCTTCGTCCACGCCAGATAAAGAAAACCCATCAAAACCAACCCAACAAGTTGCCATTACCCGAGCTTTTCTCTTACTAATTTTGAAACAACTCCTCCGTCAGCCCGCCCCTGCGCTCGCTTCATTACCTCACCGATGATCAGCCCCATGTTGTCGATACCCTTTTCTTCCACCACTGCATCTACAATGCTCTTTAGCTCATCCTCACTCATTTGTTCTGGTAAGTACGCTGCCAAAATCTCTAGTTCTGCTTCCTCCAAGGCCTGCGATTCGGCACGACCTGCCACCTTGTAGGCCTCAATCGCCTCCTTGCGCTTTTTGGCTTCTTGCTTCACTACTGTCATATAATCATCTTCACTAACATCAGCTTTGCCTCGTTTTGCAATCTCCATATTATTAAAAGCTGCTACTAGCATACGCAAAGTCGAGACCTTCTGCTCTTCACGAGCCTTTTGGGCTGCGGTCAGGTCTAATTGGACTTGTTCTTTTAGCATGGCGCCCTCTTAAAGCCCCTAGTATAGTTCTTTCTGTTTTTGCGCCCGGATTCTTTCTCGGCGCAAAGCAGAGGCACGCCGCATTGTACGGGTCTGGGGTTTAGCAAAATACCGCTTTTCTTTGGCGTCACTTAAAACCTTACTCATAATCACCATACGAGTAAACCGGCGCAACATAGCGTCGAAACTTTCCCGTTCTTTTCTTTTGACAAAACTGGACATACCCTTTAGAAGATTTTAGAAAATGTTATTTGTGATCAGCCGTCAAACCCACCGGCCCATTGCAGCCCGTTCGTAAAGTATTTAGCAATAAAAGCGGGGCATTCCAGCTGATTATTCTAAAATTCTCTACAGGGCATAGGTAGAACTATAGCGGATTCTTATGTATTAATCAAGGTTTATTTGCCAGCAAATGCAGGTGTAGATAGGGAATAATCTGCCCTCCCCCCTCCCTGACGTTAAAAGTCACCTTATAGCCAGATTCGGCTACCCCCATCTCCTCCGCTAATTTCTTAGTTAGCAATATCATCTTGCCCACTATTGCAGCGTCCTCCTGTGTCATGTCGGCCACACTTTGAATCGGCTTTTTCGGGATGACCAAGATATGGATAGGAGCGTCTGGATGAATATCATCAAACGCCAGCAGCTCCTCGTCCTCATATCTGACCGTATCCGGTCTTAATTCCCCAGTCGCAAATTTGAAAAAAATACTATCCTCCACTTCAATCCTCCAGATTATTTAGCGCTTGTGCCCAGCCGCAATACTCACAAGTTTTGCTCGGAGCCGGCATTTCCTCTTCTCGCAATAGTCCCACCGCCCTCTCAAAAATCTTTGTGGCACGTTGCGGATCAGTTGGCACCTCCTTCACCACTACCTCGAAAGGAAAATGGTCATGCAGTTGCCCCGGAGTTGGATAATAATACACCAAATAAGCCACATGTTTGGTTGGCATATCATTTGCAGCCATCAACATATCATAGACATCCATCTGCAGCTGATACGGCGCCAGAATCTCATCCTTTGGAGGATACCCGCGTGTCTTATGGTCCAGTGGTGCAAATTTCCCATCACCAAAATCCAGCGCATCATCTAGCTTCCCCCAGAGTACCGCACAGTTTTTTTCATCCTTGTAAAAAAGTGAGGCGGGCAACGGATTCATCAACTCTCCCTTCACCTTGCCCTCAATCACTGGAGGTAGAGTCCCCGTCCCCCGGTATTCATTGAAATACACTTTTAAAACTCCATCCATGCCTCCTGGCAGAGACGGAAAAATTCCACTCGGGCGCTTGATGCCACGATTGTGATGTAACCAAAAACATCTGGGACATTCCAGATACAAATTCAAACTGCTCGGCGATAGCTTGATTGGTTTATCGTTATCCATGTCCTCATCATAACATTGACGCTAGAAAAACTCTGGCAGATAATCCACTTGGACTGATAACCAAATCGGGAGGAAATATCGATTATGAACGATTCCGGTCCCAGCACCTTAGAGCTGTGTAGAGATATCATCGGTGGCTGTTTGATGTTGCGACCCGAGGGGAGACAAGCTCTTACTCCAGAGACCCATCTGGTAGACGACCTTAACGCCACTATCATGGACTTGGCTGACATCCTCTGGCGGGCAGAGTGGGAGCTGGGGTTAAAGCTTGACCCCAACGAAGTTAACGAGACCACACTAGCAACTGTCGGCGACTTGATGCGCATCATCGAGCAGACCTAAGCCCCCAAGATATCCTCTTTTAAACCCCGCCCTGCTCTCCTGGCGCGGGGTTTTTATCCAAACATCCCTTCATCCACCTCTTGCCACTCACCACCCACCTCGCGATAGACCCTCATTACATTCACAAATTCGTCTTCACTGTAAATCTTTTCCGTGCCACTCGCCGCACCATATTTTGAACCCCCAAAAGTTTTTTCTCCCACTACTCGCGGCCTCGTCACTCGCTCTAACTTCATCTTGCCTAGTGGGCCCATGAACACTACAACCTCAGCAAAGGCATTGGGAATATCTTCTATGTCATACTTTGAGTTCTCCAACACCTCAAACTTGGACTCGACATTGGTTATTAGGTCCGCCCACTTGCTATCGTTCATCACATCACCAATTAATTGAATATAGCCACTGTCCCAAGTTAGACCGAGGGATTTTGCTTATTTTTTCTTCTCCTTCAGCTTACGTCCTACTGCCGCCGACAGCGATTTATCTGCCACTGATTCTTGCGAACCATCTGACAAATCGCGAATAATAGCAGATTTGTCATGTACTTCCCGCTCACCCAAAATCACCGCCAATCGAGCTTGGTTCCTGTCAGCCACCCTGAGCTGCGCCTTGATACTGTCCCGTCCTAGTGCATGGCCAACGCTATAACCCGCCTCATCCAATTCATCAATCACCCGAATGGCTTTCTTTTTGGCCTCATCACCCAACTGGATAACAAATACATCCACACTCGGACCCTCTGGCACATCCACCTTCTGTTTTTTGAGACAATCTATAGTTCGTTCTACTCCCAACGCCCAGCCCACCGCCGGTGTATCAGGTCCACCCAAAATCTTCATCAAACCATCGTAGCGTCCGCCACCACCCAGCGCCAAGCCGGTACTAGCATCAATGATTTCAAAAACTGTATGCGTATAGTAATCCAGACCTCTCACCAGACGGGGGTTAAGTTCGTACTTCACACCCATATCGTCCAGATACTCCAAGACCTTAGTGAAGTACGTTTTAGATTCCTTGCTAAGATTGTCCAACAATACCCCGCCAGCTTCGTCGGCAATGGCCTGATCTTCTTTTTCCTTCGAGTCCAAAACTCGCAATGGGTTTTTTGCCAAACGTCGCTTGGATTCAGCTGAAAGTTGACGTCTATGCGCCGACAAAAAGTCCACCAGCGCTTTCTCTAGCTTGGGTCTACCCTTGGCGTCACCAATGCTATTAATCTGTACCACCAAATTTTTCAAACCCAGCTTCTTGTAAAATTTAATCATTACTGCAATCATCTGCGCATCCACAATCGGATCCTCTTCACCAAACAGCTCTGCCCCACCTTGATAAAACTCCCGATAACGACCGGCCTGCGGACGATCGTATCTAAACATCGGGCCGAAATAATACAGCTTCACCGGCTGTGGCTCTTTATGCATACCGTTCTCGATATACGCCCGCGCCACACCGGCAGTGCCTTCCGGACGTAGGGTCAAAGAATTTTTACCACGATCTGCAAAAGTGTACATTTCCTTGGCCACAATATCCGTTTCCTCACCCACGCTTCTAGAGAACAAGGCCGTGTCCTCAAACGTAGGAAAAATAATGCGTCCAAAACCGGCCGCAGTCATTACAGCCCGGAAATTGTCTTCTATCCAAAACCAGTACTTTTGCTCCAATGGCAAAATATCCTGTGTCCCCCTGGGTTTTTGAAATTTACCCTTCATACCCTGTAGAAGATTTTAGAAAAATTTTATTTGATTGTCATTCTCATGCACAGCTATAAAAACCTCCGTCTCTACACCCCCATGCCCGTCTAAGAGTACATCTTCAGCAATCATTCTAAAATTCTCTACGGGGCATACTCTCTCATCATTATATATAAGGGCTCAAGAAAAATCTAAACTGCTGTCTGCAAGTCCACCAACTTCTGCTGACGAAACCGTTTCCCCTTGAACTCATTTATTGACATTGTAAATGCCACATTATATTTCTGGCCCCTAGTCAATCGCAACAAGAGTTCACCGTCTTTATCAAAACCTATCACATCAGTCGCCTTGCCTTGCGTGTCTTTGAACATCATTTTAATCAATGTTGAGCCGAAACCAAAGGTGTCAATTTTCTCTAGAGTAACACCCTCTACACCAAACACCGGTGTTGGATTACCAAAACCAAAGGGCGCCATCTGCTCCACCGTCGCCAACAACCGATCAGTCACTAGACCAACATCCAATGTCAACGCCACATTAACAGACGGACTTAAACAATTTTCATCAATCTTATCATGAGCCACTTGCAACAAGGCCCGCTTGAACTTATCGTAATTCGTCTTCGCCACCGTAATTCCAGCCGCCTTGGCATGTCCACCATAACCGACCAGCCACTCTGCCACCTCATCCAGCAGCTCCACAATGTGCACGCCATCCACACTTCTGGCTGAGCCCTTCAAAACATCGTCTTGTTGCTCAAAAACTATCGCCGGTTTAGAATATTTTTCCACCAACCGGCCTGCTACAATCCCCACTACACCTACTGACCAGCCCTCATTTTCGACAATAATCATTTTTTCATTCGCCCACTGCCGTTCTAGCGTACATGCACTTTTCAAAATATTATCCGTCATCTCCTGACGCCTAGCATTCAATGCATTCAGCTCTTTGGCTAATGCATGTGCCTTAGCCACATCAGCGGTATTTAAAAGCTGATACGCCACCGACGCGTGATCAATCCTGCCGGCTGCATTAAGGCGTGGCCCTAGCTGAAAACCAATATGGTACACCTCGAGTTTCTTGTCGGCCAAACCGGCTACATCCACCAGTGCTCGGATTCCAATGTTGGCAGTTTGGTTTAAAGCCATCAAGCCAAAAACTGTAAGTGTCCTGTTCTCGCCCACTAGCGGCACCACGTCTGCCACTGTGCCTAGTGCCACCAAGTCGAGCCACTGGTTGGCCTTGTCACCCACCAGCGCACATGCCAGACGGTACGTCACCCCTACTGCTGCCAAATCGCTACAAGGATAGGCCTGACCTGGTCGATGCGGATTAATAACCGCTAACGCATCTGGCAAAGTTGAGGGAACATGATGATGATCAACTACGATTACATCCATCCCCAGTGCTTTGGCCAAAGCAATCTCTGCCACTGCCGTAGTCCCCGTATCCACCGATATCATTAAGCTAGTCCCTTGAGCCGCCAACCGCTCAACCGCTTCTTTATTGATGCCATAGCCCTCCGTCGTACGCTCTGGCAAATACACTTCGGCCTCTGCCCCCAGCTCCGCTAGACACTGGCGTAACAATGTAGCCGAGGTTACACCGTCCACATCGTAGTCGCCATATATGGTAATCTTCTCACCGACCGCCACCGCGCGCTTGATACGCTTAGTCGCTTCCGCCATCCCATCCAAAAGTAACGGGTCAGCCAAATCCGCTAGATTAGGGTCCAAAAACTTCTCGGCCTCCGTTCGCGTTAATATTCCCCTCTGCAACAAAAGTTGGGCTAACACAAAATCCTCAACGCCAAGCTCCTGGGGCGGCTCGTTAATTTCCGGCACTATCCAGCGCGTTTGTGATTTTGTGGCAATTATCATCAAAACTTAGTATATCCTCCAAAAATCAACGGCTCAAATTTTGAGCCGTTGCAAATAGCTATAAAAATGGCCTCATTCTACGTTCGACCATCGGAGGAGAAGCGTTCTGAACCAGAGAAATCAAATATTCTATTCGTGCGTGCTTAGCGTTAGCGGTTCACAAGCAAAGAGAGAAATAAAGATTTCTCTAGGTGAATAGCTTCGACGACTGGTCGGCGGTTTTGGATACTTTGGCCAAGACCAAAGTATCAATTGGTTAAGCGTAATTCGGCGCTTATTTTTTATGCCACAACAAAAGCAACGGGGATGCTACAAAAATGGAAGAGTAGGTTCCCACCACTACACCCACCAACAAAGCTAGCACAAAGAAGAAAATTGTGTGTCCACCCATCAGCGCCATTGCCAGCAGCACCAGCACCAACGTAAAAGAAGTGTTGATAGACCGAGTAATGGTCTCCACCACCGAATTGTTCATAGTCCGCTCAAACTCCACCCCGCCCTTTTTGATTAAGTTCTCACGCAGACGGTCAAAAGTAACAATCGTGTCATGCACCGAAAATCCCAATAAAGTCAAAAGCGCCACCACAAACATACTATCTACCTCGGCGCCATAAAAATGGCCGAGCAACGAATAGGCACCTAGCAAAATCAAAATGTCGTGACCCAAAGCCATGATTGCGGCCGCGCCAAACTGCCATGAGCTAGTTGGCCTAGGCACCCGACGGAATGAATACGCTACATACAGCAAAATGGCAATCACTGCCAAAACCACCGCAAATATGGCCTTGTTGACTACCTCACGACCGATCGTTGGGCTTACGCTCTCAAACCGCAACTCGACTACATCTGGCCAGATCGTTTTGACCTTCCCCAACCAAGCCGATTTTGCCTCATTTGTTATACTCTTACTTTTTAGTAAAAATCTGTTTTCACCAGAGCTCTGCACCGCCGTGGCTTCACCAGTGGCTTCTTGATAAGTTGACTCTAAATAGCTAGTAGCAGTCATATTGTCAGGCAGTATCACCTCTTGGCCGAGATCCATTTGCACTTCCAAAACCGTGCCTCCCACGAAATCGATGCCTGATGTAAAACCAAACCAAATCATTGAAGCCACGCTAGCCGCCAACAGCACACCCGAAACTCCAAACCAAAATTTACGCCATTTTAGAATATTCATATCGCCCCACCAACCCTTTCCCGGCCTTTTAATCCCTTGGATCCTAGGCCCCAAAGCACTAGATTATTCTTTAGTCCAGTCGAAGCAATAAGTTTCAAAATGGTTTGAGTTACCGTCAGCGCCGAGAACAAGCTCACCAAAATACCAACGCCCAGCGTGATGGCGAACCCACGAATCAGACTTGAACCAAAATAATACAGAATAATAGCTGTAATCAAAGACGAGATATTGGAATCTCGAATGGAGCTCCATGCCCGTTTGAAACCAGCATCAATCGCGGACTGCAGTGGTGCCCCGTCTCGCAATTCCTCTTTCATACGCTCAAAAATCAAAATATTCGCATCAATCGCCATACCAATAGACAGAATAAAACCGGCGATACCAGCCAATGTTAACGTAACCGGTACAGCAATAAATATCGCCATAGCAATCAGTGCGTAAATCACCAATGCCACCGAAGCGATGACACCTGGCAGACGGTAGTAAATAATCATAAACAACACCACTAGCAAAAGTCCCAGAAGTCCAGCTGTGATACTTTTTTGTACTGATTCTGTTCCCAAAGTAGCTCCAATATTGCTCTGGGAAATCAATTTTATCGGCACCGGCAAAGCACCAGCGTTTAGCTGAATCGCTAAACTTTTGGCCGACTGCAAATCAAAATTGCCGCTGATTACTGCCGAATCACTATCAATCTTTTCATTTACATTTGGTGCTGAGAGCAATTCTTTATCCAAAAAAATGGCTAAGGGCTTACCCACATTCCGGCCTGTTACCTCGGCAAATATCTTGCGACCTTCGTCATCAAAGGTAATCTGAATCTGGGGCTCTTGGACCAAAGCCGTAGACCCTTGGGCGAACTGCACTTCTGCCTTAACAAAATTGGCACCAGTCAAACCCACATCCCCCCAATCATCGTAGTTTGCGGAAGTCATGTCACCATTGTCATCCAAGCTCTTACCCGCCACCCCCTCGCGAAACTCTAACTGTGCCGTCTCACCGATCAGAGCAATGGCTTCATCGACATTCTGTACACCGGGTAACTCCACTATCACGCGTGAGTTGTCCTGGGTCTTTTGAATGGTCGGTTCGGTCACCCCCAGGGCGTCAATCCGTCTGCGGATTACCTCAACTACCCCGGTTGCTGCATCGGCCTCACCGCCAGCTTCTACTTTCGAAAGGTCAGTTTCATACACTAAATGAGTACCACCCTGTAAATCCAATCCTTGGCGTACTCTAAAATCTGCCGAAATCCCCAACAGTTTGGCAAAACCCGGTAAATCCACAATCAGTGCTCCGACAAGCACCACCACAATCACACCAATTAACCAAGCTCTCTTACCCATATTCTATAAATGCTTCACATCCCCCGTTGCTTCCAAAACTTTAATGACCTCCTTTACATCCTGATCCTTGCTCTTCCTAATCACCAGTAGGGCATCTGGAGTGTCCACCACAGTCACATCTTCCATGCCTACTACAGCCACCAGCTTATCCTTATTTTCATTAAAAATCAAAGCGTTTTTTGTATCAATCTTGATCACTTTACCTTGAGTCACCACCTCATCGACATCCCCATTTTTTAAGACGTCATACATCGCGTCCCAACTACCTACATCTCTCCAGCCCAAACTGGCAGGAATCAAAGCGATATTAGTCGCTTTTTCAAAAATAGCGTAGTCAACCGAAATGGACTCCATGTATGGAAAAATCTTTAGCATCGCCTCCTCTTGGTTCTCGGTATCCCAGGCCTGCTGCAAAAGCATCAATTTTGTGTGCATCTCGGGCTTGAACTGAGCGTACATATCAAGCAGGGTTCTGACCTTCCATACAAAAATGGCTGTGTTCCAGTAATAATTACCTGCCTCCAGATACTGCTGCGCTGTTTCGGTATCTGGCTTCTCGACAAATCGCTTGGCCAACCATAACTCGTCAGCAATCTGCGCACCTGCCTCTAGATATCCATATCCTGTCGCCGGATACTCCGGCTTCGCTACAATATCTATCAGATATTGTGGGTTGGCCTCCAAGAGCTGCTCCGCTAGCAAAACTTTTTCTTTGTAGACATCCTCATGTTTTATATAGTGATCCGCCCAGACATTAAGCATCACCGCCTCCGGATCGCGCTTGGCTAAAACTGCCGCCGCCAAACCTACCGCTGGCGCCGTGTTTCTGGGACTGGGCTCAATAATAATTTGCCCATCCATCAACTGAGGGATTTGCTTTCTTACCTCTTCTATATATTTATGGTTAGTCACCAAAAGCACCCGCTCAGGGCTAACTACTTGGCAAACCCTGTCGTAGGTCTTTTGCAGCATGGTCTTCTCCCCATCAAAGGGTCGTACTTGTTTGGGAGAAACCTTGCGACTCGCAGGCCACAAACGTGTACCCTGCCCACCGGCAACGATAACTGCGTACAACATAATTTGTATTATCCACAACTCCCATCTATAAATCAATCTCTTGAGCACATTCCCGCTTGACTTATGTCATTTTTTTTGGTAGAATATAAACAAGCTCAAAATAGAGCGGGAAAATAAAAACAAAAGGGTCTGCCATGAAAAATAGAAAGAAAGTTTCCAAAAAGCGGGGGAAGGTGTCCTTGTGGCACAAAGTTGTAGATTTCATAAAGCGTGAGCTAGAAATGTCGCTCGCGTTGCTTTTAATGTTAGGATTTGTAGTCGGCTTCTCTTATGCCAGCACTGCCCTGGAACCTGGCGACGTCCAAGTTGCCAACTCTTGGAGTGCTGCCTGGGGTGAAGAGGGCTTTTTCATCAAGGGTGTTGAATACGGCGGCTTAAACTTCGCTGCCGGCCAAGCTAGCGGACTGTATTCCGTCCGTTCTGGCTGGTCCCCCAGCAACCTCTCTCAAACCTCCGCTGGGACCAAAGGCCAAACTCTTGGCCAAACCTACACCCTGAGTATTGTTCTAGACCAACCCGTGTCAGGCACTTTCTACCTGCACGGTTCTTTTACGGGTGCTACCGTTAACGGTATCGCCGTCAACTCCCCCTTAGGTCCTATTGCCTTGAGTAATGCCTCTACTATCAATATCGCCATTCATGGCGGCGACACTGTTAGTAAGCTTGTCAATTATGCTGGCAGCGACTCCAGCTACACCCCCCCATCAGTCGCTACTCTTTATTTGGTTCCAACTACTGCCAAGGTAGCCATCGGCCAAACCCGCTCCTTCTCCGTTATCGCCTTGGACAGCACTGGCAAGGAAATCCAGAATGTTTCTAAAACCTGGAGCATTGTCTCGGGTAGTGATAACGCCACCATCAACAAAACCACAGGTGAAATTACTGGTGTCAAAAAGGGTGTCGTTCAGGTACAGGTCAAAGCCAACGGCGCTAGCGCTGTGGCTACTATTAGCGTCGAGGAAGCGCCTAAGACAATTGCCGCCCCGACTGCTACCACTCCTCAAAAACAAGACGAGGACTACCCTGGTGCACCAGAGGATGAGACCGAACCAGACTGGTATCAGTACATTCCTCCAGCCGAGGCAGACAAAACCTCCACTCAAGAATCTGTTAGCGAAGCCCTTGATGCCTTTGCTCAAACTCAAATCAAAAATACCGCCCAGACCCAAAACCAAAGTTCTTACGTTTCCGAAGAGCAGGTTCAAACCATTCTTAATACCACTACCGCTAGCACCTTCCAACGCGCCGTGACGAAAGTTACTCTCGGCATGAGCCAGGTAGTAAAAGACGTGAAAGAGATCTTTGTCGGCTCTACCACTACTTTGGAAGATGGCACCGTAATCAAAAAGGACAGCGCCTTCAAAAAAATTGGGCAGCTGATTGTTGACCTCTTCGTGACTGGTAAACCCAAAGATGAAGCTGGCGCTGGTGCCAGCCCGCTACGAAGCGGTTTGGGTGGCTCAGAGGAAACTGGATTAGAATAACCTCAAGTAGATATGCAAAAAGCAAAGTCATCCAACCGAGGTCTCTACAAAACTATCGAAATCGAACTAGTCATCATTCTAGCCGCCGTTCTTTTGCTGGGCGTACTTATCGGTTACTCACTAGCAGCCAGTAAGTCATCCTTGATCAATCTTGAGCAGCCCAGCCAAACTCTTCGGATAGAAGTAGGTGGTAACGAAGAGACCTTGCTTTAAATCGCCTCATACTTTTTTAGCAATCCCGACAAACGCGTAGCGTCCTCCAGACCGTTACGCGTTTTCTGCAAATCCGATACCATCTCCCGCAAAACATTCATACTGTCCTCGTACGCTCTTATAGTCGCTGCCCCCAACTTGTCTATCGAATGCATAACAGTAACGCTAGTCAAAATAATTTTATCCGCCATGCCTTGAATCCTTTGCGCCTGCTCATCCGTCAATTGATAATAATTCTCTAGACGGTCTTGCTGTGCTCTCATCTCTACCAAAAAAGATTTTAAGCCATACAAATCGATCAGGGTTAGAGAACGATTAACATATTCATCCAGACAGCTTTCACGCAAAGCCGCTATTTCGTCTTTAGAGGGCACTATCTTCCTGCCCAGCACTCTCTCCACTGTTATCAACAACCTCTCGAAGGTCTCTAGATCCCCTTGCCTAGCCACTTCTTCAAAAACATTATTGGCATAAGGTTCCAAAATTTCTCGGATATCCAACAACCGCTCTTTCTCCTTGGTAATCACACCCCGCTCTAACCAATCGTTGAGCTTGTCCAATGAACTAAGCAAAATGCTGTACTCACCAGTGTCGAGCGCATAAGCCATTCGGCTGCCCACCACTCCATAAACATAGTCGTCGCGCAGCCACCTCTGTATCCGTTGTTCCTCGTCTGTTAGACCACCCTTATTTTCGGCCACTAAATCATTGTACGCTTTATCCCAACTTGCCAACTCGCTTTCGAGACGATTCTCAATCTCCTGACCAGCTGTCACAATAGAGCTCTCTCTCACTAGTAACCGAATGTTATCGGAGCTTTGAATCAGAGCTCTTTTCATACTCTCTAGCCCTATGCTCTCTAACTCCCTCGCTTGTTTTTGACTAAGCCGCATCAAAACCTCAGTCGCTCTTTTAGGTTCAGTGGGTTCCTGGCCGTCAACTATAGAGAAACGCAAAAAGGCCTCTAGCTTGTCACGCACTATCTCATAGTTGCCTGTCTCCAGATGAACGTATAGCTCTTCCCGGGTTGCTTCAAAAAGTCGACTTTTTAACCGACCGATAAGCCCCTGCACAAAATTATCTTGCAGCCATTCCCCTAACACAGGTCGCAAATACTGCGCAGCATCCATATCCCATGCCGGGTTAACAATCTCTAGCCGTTCGGTCTTAGGATTTCTGTCCCAAAATTCACAGCCCTCAACAATATATCCCCCCACCATCAAAACCATCCGTTTTAACTCTGCCTGGTCTGCCGTAGCCACGGCCTTGTTTATCTCTCTATCAAAATTTTCCCGTACGGTTTGCAGAGCATTGCGCGACCACAGAGCCTTCTCGTCATGAGACAATCCGCTCAAACCCAAGGTGGTTTTCCAATCATCTATATTTCTGACCCAACGCAAAACTTTAGGAATATCCTCCACTCCCAACTCCGGAGACTGCAACAATGCCTCCATTTCCTCAATCCCACGTGCATAGGTTTCCTCCATAACCTCTTGTGTCTCTTCAGCCGAGCCACCCCATTCTAAAACCTTCTTCTGCAGCTCTAGGTTACTAAACACTAAGCCCTGGTCTCTGTTCTCCCTCATTCTAGCCAAGCCCGTCTCACAACCACATGCACACATCCCCTTCTTGACTGCCTGAATGTTTTCAACTAAGGCATCCCGCACCTCTTGCGATTGAGGACAAGTGACTTTGTCTTCTAGTTTTTTATTCGCCACTGCAATGTAGTGCTCCGCGTCCCAAGGGTTTTGTTCAGCTATCGCCAGTTGAGCTTCTTTAATATCATTTTCAATATCATCAATCACCATCTTATCGTTAACCTCTGCCTGCAGCATCTCTATCTGTCTTTGATCCCCCTCACCACTTAGACCCAGTTCGGCACCTACAATCGTGAGCATCTCAAACGTATTGAGCGCCAGTTCAGCGTCCTTGGCCAGCATACTTTCCCGATACTTTTGCATCAGCAGATTATAAACAATTTGGTTACCCTCTATCAGAGCATCCCTAAACTTATTGGCCACTTCATCGCTTAATACCTGTCCCATTTCCGCAAAGTCCTTCATCAATCCCTCTGCCGAGCCGACTGCCTTGCGCATATTCCGGTAGGCGGTCTCAGCTGGTATGCGGGGGTCTCTTATTAATTCCAGCATGTTTGTCACAAAGCTCCACCGCTGAGCTTCTGACTGAACTAAATCATATTGATAGCAGGATTCAATGCCGTTCAAGTCATGGCGTTGGATGAATTCCCGTTCTTCCATCTCCAAAAATCTCTCCATGTGAGTGTACAAACTATGTTCTTGACACAATTTCGCCCCCTCCATACACAATTTTAATTTTTCATCAGATGACGTGGCCCGGTAAATCTCCCCTGCCTTGCTAGCTAACTCCAAAGCCAGCTGTGAGCCAGGCACGACTTTTACTTCATTTCCCTTAAACTCCTCCTTGATATCTCCCACCACTTCTGGCCGGGGCTGATACACTCGCAGCATATCCAAAGCATCTACCTCTACAAAATACTGCATCACATCTGCATCAAATTCGCCCTTGGCTGTGCCGCGCAGCATCGTTTCTAGCGCCGCCTTGTGATCAAATGGATCGCGTCGTGGATTGTCTGATCTAAGTGCAGTATATTTGTAAGCAACAGCCACTATCTTCCCAAGTAAAGATGGCTCCTTAGCACCATTAGTCGTGATACCGTAACCGTGCCGACCATCGGCCCAGAGGTTGGCCTGCGTCGCACCAGCTTCCGCGCCATTAAACCAAGGCGCAATCTCGGGGTCCTTAATAAATGGCTCAAGCAGCGCATTACCGATTGCAGGCATCGCTTGAATCGCTTTCATATCAGTTACACCCAAAAAACCGGGGTAACTAATTTTCTTAGGGTCAACACCCAACACACCAACATCACAGAACATCGCCGCCATGATCACCTGTCTTTCATCTATATCTTCAGCGCCTTCGTATCCACGATTTTTCATGTGCTGCAACAACATCCAAGCATAGCGGATCACATTCTCCGTACGTGCCTGACCAACTATCCTCTCCTCATCTGACTCGCCGTCCTGTCCGTCCTGTTCCTTTGCCTCGCCAGTTTGGTTCTCATCCTTAAAGGTTTGCATACTGTAACGTGCATCAATCGCCTTCACCAAAATCATCAGAGCATCCACAGAGATATCCTGTAATCGCCCTTCCTCGTCTCCCAGTACAGTTTGTTCCTGATCAAGCTTTGCTTTCAGCGCCACCAGTTCTGCCATATCCAGCCGGGCAATAATCTCTTCCGCACTACGCTTAGAACCATTATTAGAAACATGGGGCCTAAATATCTTGGCGATACTTCTGACATCTTTTTGTCGAGCCCGCTCATTTTTAAATTGAGTAAATGGGCTGACGTTAACCAGCTCATTCTCAATCTGTCGTTCAGTTCGTTCTGGTCTAAAGTACTGCTTAAATGTAAAACCTCTCCGTTCATATCTATCCCTCGAACCAGCTGCAATATACGGATCGAAGTGTACTCCAACGCCTGGCTCCATTACCGCTTGCTGAGAAAACTCTGGTAAGAAAGGTAGCTTGTACGGCCTTTCACTACTGACTGCATCCAAAACATCTGTATATGCTAACAACCTAGCAATAAATGGTATCTCCGTGCCCTTCAGCCCATCGGGATAGCCACTCCCGTCAACTTTTTCATGGTGACCAAAACCAGCACAAATTTTACTATTGCGCCGACAAACCGGCGCCGCCATTTTACGCCCATCATCTGGATGTTTTTTCATTCGCTCGAACTCGGCATCATTCATCCGGCTCGGCTTTTCTAGAATCTGAAACGGAGTAGCCGCCTTACCAACATCATGAATCAAACCGGCATCTCGAAGATTTTTCATAAATATAGCCGAAAACTCCCAGATGTCTTTAGCCAGTTTGTACGCCTCGCCCGTTAAGCGCGTGGAGTGTGCCAGAGTCCAAGGACTGAATTGGTCAACAATGTCCCGCAATCTCGATACCGCCACGTCAAAAACCTTTGTATGCAACCTCAACTTTTCTCTTGTTTCATACTTGTCGGTCACTAAATCCAGCACTTCTTGTATCAGTTGCCACTTTTCAGTCAGTCCAGCTTGCTCGATTTTTGTCTCATCTACCTGCTCCACACCGATAATCAGTTTGAGCATATTTCTCCGCTCCATTACAGACGGAGGTTCTCCTTCTTCCCCTAGCTCCTGTTTGATTTTAGCAATCTCCGGCCCGACATTCTCCACTACAATAGTTCGAGCTTCGGGCTCACCATTGGTTTTTACTTCCGGTCCGCCACCATTACCCCCCCTGACTTCTACCTCAGCGCCACCGTTTTCACGGGGTTCGCCAACACCCACCTCTTCAGGTGTTACTTGAGACGTAGGCGTCTCTTGATCGGTGATCCGGTCAGGATCCATACTCCTATTATCCTATACTTTCTCCCCCCGATTAGTAGTTTTTGCTACAGAGAAGAAATCAGCCCCCAGAGCGCATTTATCATAACACAAAGCTTATTTTTGTCAAGTCAAAGCGGGGTACGAACCACTTAGGTCCATACCCCTGCTTTCTTTGGTGAACACCCGACCATCAGCGCATCTCAACGGCTATAAACGCATTGTCGTTACGATCCGTCTGATCCCAGATGAAATAGATACCTGGCTCGGGCACAATAACCCGAAAGACAGCCACCTTTACTCCCCCCCGTACCTCATCGCCCATATCCTGGAACTTGAGCACTCCACCGTGCTCGTTGTCCCTAGGATCTCCCCAGCTCAAACTGACCAAACGACCGCCAGTAAGAAGATCTTGCCCCAGTATAGTCGGCGGGTTGATGACCAGTTCGAACTCCTGACCTACCTCAATAATCTGTTGCCGGTTATTGCGATAGGGCACAATATCTGCAGCCGTCTTCGTCCCCAAAGGTTCTGGCAAATCCAGAACCTGGGCGAGCTGCCCGTTGATGTAGTAGCCCTCCCGACTATAGTCGGGCCGAGCCACTACGGGCTGCGCTGCCGGTGTCGACACATCAATCACCTTCTCGTTCTCGACGTCAACACCTATCGGGCATTTTACCAAAAGCGCAATGGCGACAACCGCAACCGCAATCATCGCAATTCCTGCTCGCGAACTCATGGTAGTTCCTCCTCCACTCGTATTTACTACACTTCATACGACAACGAACCTGGCCCTGCTTCCCAAAAGCCAAAGAACTAAAAAACTGCCCTTAGAAAAGCAGCTTTTGGTTCTGAAGTCAATTAAACTGACCCCTACCTTTTATATATCGCCAAAAACTCGGCCTTAAACTTGGCCAACTCACCCACTTCTATCGCCTGCCTTATGCCTTCCATTAACCGATTCACAAACCGAATATTGTGTTTCATTAATTTCAACTTGGTTTCTCGAACCACTGCCTCATTTACATCTCGCAACCCTTCACGCAAAGCAGCGCGGCTTTCGCCTGCTCGACACGTCGGGCAATCACAGCCCGGCTCCAGCACACTCTGATCACGCCCAAATTGCTCCTGCCGCAAACGTAATACTCCGCCAAAAGTCCACACTCGCCCATGCCGAGCCAGACGAGTTGTCGATACACAATCAAAAGTATCAATCCCTCGCTCTACACACTCTAGCAAATCTTCCGGATCTCCCACTCCTAGCAAATGCCGAGGTCTGTCTTCTACTAAGCGATCACAGCAAAACTTAACCGTATCGTAGATCTCTTGCTTGGTCTCGCCCAAGGAAATACCTCCCAAAGCCACCGCTTCCACTCCCGCACGCAGCCATCTGTTCGCATCCTTAACCGATAGCCACCGAGCCACGCTACTAGTGCCTCCTTGCACAATGTAGTACAAATTTTCCGTACCCGTTAGTGCTGCCTGCCCAAACCAAAGTCGTGTTTGGGTTACCGATGTCAAAAAAAGTGCAAGCGAATGCGTACGCACACTTACCACATAGTCCAACGGCATCATCATATCAACCCCTATACTTCTTTGAATCTCCAAAACTTTTTTAGGATCAAAAAAATGCGCCTCGCCGTTAATTTCAAACTCCACACCTTCGGCAGTGGCGCCCATTTTATCTGCCAACGAAATCATTTGAAAACCGCCCGAATCAGCTAACACTGGCCCCTCCCACCCCAAGTCCTCATGCACATCTCGCATCCCACTCAAATATGCATGCAAAGTATTTACCAATATTAATTCACTGCCCAACTCTTTCACGTCACTGGGTTTAAGCCCAGAGCGTAACAACGCTGGCGTAAAGTTCACCGTTATCAAGGGAGTTCGCATACTTCCATGTCCCGTTGTGATTACTCCGCTACGCGCCTTCCCGTCTCGATTTTTTATCTCAAACCCAATACTCATGCACCTTTGTTATACCAATAATCCCTTCTCTATTCACCCCCCTCCCCCTTTGAGCAAAATGTGTCCACCAATAGCAAAATCGTCCGATCTGGATGAGCATGTCTGAGCCCTTGGGCGAGTTTGCGGTTAAATCCAGAAAGGACGATTTTGGTTTTTGGTTAACATTTTGTGATAGGGGCGCCCTTTTGTACCCCGTTTTGGGCGAACAAAATGGGGTTAGACCAATTCTACTTTAGCACCGGCCTCTTCGAGCTTCTTCTTCATTTCTTCGGCTTCTTCTTTCTTTACACCTTCCCTCACAATCTTCGGAGCTGCTTCTACCAAATCCTTGGCCTCCTTCAGACCCAAATCTGTAATCTCGCGAACGGCCTTGATGACAGCAATCTTGTTGCCGCCAGCGTCAGCCAAATTGATATTGTAGCTATCCTTTTCTTCAGCTTGCGCGTCCCCACCACCCGCTGCAGCTCCGCCAGCTACAGCCACAGCGGCCGGAGCGGCGCTCACACCAAACTTGTCTTCCATTACTTTGACAAGCTCGGCCAGTTCCAAAACAGTCATTTCAGACACCATGTCCAAAACCTTATTAGCGGTCTCGGATAACTTAGAGGTGTCTACTTCTTTTTTCTCTTCTACCGGCTTCTCTGCTACAGGCGCTGGCGCCTCTTCGGCCTTGGTTTCCTCAGCCGGAGCTTCTGCAGCCACTTCAACCTGTTGCTCTTCTTGAGCTTCAGGGGCTTGCTGCTCTTCGTTCTCCCCTTGGGATTGGTTAGTTTGTTCGTCTGCCATAATAACCTCTTATATTATTTAGATTCTTGTATAGCTTTCACAACGTTATAAAACGATTGCATAGTGTAGTTAATCGAGTAAACAAAATTCGAGATAGGTGCATTCATAGAGCCGACCACCTTCGCCATCAATTCCTCATAGGACGGCAGCGAAGCTAACTGCACCACCATACCAGCTGGCACAACCTCCCCATTAATCAATCCAGCGTAGATGTTTACTCTGCCTTCACTTTGTTTTGCAAAATCATTAACTAGTTTGGAAATAGACACCTCATCCTTGCCACCGTGTGCCAAAGCGTAGCTTTTGCCCTGCTTAACAGTATTCACTCCACTAAAACCCACCTTTTTAGCTGCCAAATCCAAGAGTGATGTCTTCACTACTGTATATTGCACACCCTTTTCCCTAGCCTTCGCTCGAAAATTATCTAAATCCACCATCGACAAGCCGGTAAAATCTGTTAAAACGCCAAAATCAGCGTCTTTCAACAGACCGGTTAAACGGCTCAATTCCTGCTCTTTTTGTTGTCTTGTTTTAGGCATAAAAAACCTCGGTTTCCACCGAGACAGACCGTAAGGCAGCCAACTGGCTTCCAGTCCCTTCTCGGTAGGATTTAATTTGTGTACCTACTGTCTTAAAAAAGGATATGTCAGTATTCTAGAAACTAATATCCAGTTAGTCAACACTTTTAAATGAAATACCCCCGCCTGGCGATGCGGGGATATTGCTCTTAAAAGAAATAGTAGCTTAAGCGATGCCCCTAACCCCAGCATCGCGCAGTCGAGGCATAACTAGGTGCAGGATATGTCTCACCGTAGATTCAATGGCCTGATTACCATCGCCATTGTTATCCACCCACTCCATAGGAAAACCGAACTCGGGTACCCGCCCGTAGGCCGCTTCCAGTTTCCCCTGAAAAGTGTCTTCTTCGAAACCCTCTAGCGGCCGATCACGCTCCTGCCGACGGCGCCTTGCCACCTCTGGCAGCACCCGCAGAAAGACAATGGTCCCTGGACGAGGCGTCCACTTAACCATTGTGCGAAGCGCTTCTTCATCGGCTCCCTCAGCCAGAGCATACGCTATGGTACTCGGGACACCGCGATCCGAAACCACGACACCTATCGGGTTTTTTCGCAGCCACTCTTCCACGTCGCGCATGTGCTCCTGCCGGTCTCGGTCATACCAGGCCTGAAACTCCAAAGGGTCCCGCGGTCGCTGCACCTCGCGATCCTCTTTGTTTAAAGCCCGTCGAATGCGTACGCCCCACTCACCACTGGTGGGTTCTGCTGTACGCAAAACGGGGATACCTCGTGCCTCCAACGCTTGGCAAAACCGCTCCAGCACTGCGCCCTTACCGGCACCGTCGATGCCCTCCAGCACTACTACTCGCTTAAAAAGATCAGAGACCGTCGTCATTGGACGCCCCCTTTTGTCTTTAGATGTCTCATTCTATACATATTTACCCCGTGCTGCCAAACCCACCGCGGCTCGCTGCCTCCATCTCTTCGACCTCTTCCAATTCGCCACGTTCGATCTTCACAAAACCGGCTTGAGCAATCCGTTCGCCTCGCTCAATCTCCACTGGTTGGCTACCAACATTTTTCACCTGCAACATCAACTCATCTTCTGGCCCACAATAATCTTGATCAATCACTCCCACGCCGTGCGGGTAAATCAACCCCGGCTTTTTGGTTGGCAATGAGCTCCTCGGTATCAACATCAACATATAGCCAGGTGGTGTAGCCACCACTACGTTAAGCTTGATCCGAGCTAAATCACCAGGAGATATAGTTACACTTTCCCGTGCACTCAAATCAAAACACACCGCACCAGCCGTTTCATATAGTGGCAGCGGCAAATCTTTGTCTATACGTTTTACCCTAACTTTCACGCAAAACCTCCGCCGTGTCTTTGGTGGCAGCAGTCGGCTCTTCTATCCTTCCAAAGGTTCCGGCCTGATCATCATAGGGCTCAAAACTATCGTCCATGATATCGAATTGAATCCCCGCTTCTTTAAAAATTCGTCGGCTGTCGGCACCGGCATGATAATCTTTCAATACTGCGACTCTAGCAATACCCGCGTTAATAATAATTTTGGCACAGGTATAACATGGTGTCATTCGACAATACAACGTCGCCCCCTCAACTGCTATTCCGCACTTGGCTGCTTGGCAGATAGCGTTTTGCTCCGCATGAATCGTACGGACACAGTGCTTAGACACATGTCCGTCTTCATGAATAGTATCTTTAAACTCATGACCAACATCATCACAGTGCGGCAGACCCTTCGGCGAACCTACATAGCCAGTCACTAAAATCTGCTTATTTTTTACAATCACTGCTCCGCTTCTGCCCCTATCACAAGTCGCCCGACTGGCTACGGACTGCATGATGCCAAAAAAATAGTCGTCCCAAGTTGGTCGTATCATACTCACCTCCAAGGGACATTGTACCATGCTCCTAGATACTTGAGATATCCACCTTCACTCCTGGACCCATGGTGCTGGCCAGTGTCAGCCTTTTTATATAAGTACCTTTGGCACTAGATGGCTTAGCCGCTTTAATGGCCTCCAGCAAAGCCACAAAGTTAGCTTTCAAATCCTCTGGTTTAAATGATACTTTGCCAAAACCAATATGGACAATCGCATCTTTGTCTAACCGAAACTCCACTTTGCCTTTTTTAAATTCCTTAACAGTTTTCTCGACATCAGCTGTCACTGTACCGGACTTAGGATTCGGCATCATGCCTTTAGTACCTAAAGTTTGACCCAGCTTACCTACCTTTGGCATCACCGCCGGGGTGGCAATTACTACATCAAAATCCATCCAGCCCTTAGAAATTTTTTCTATCATGTCATCGAGTCCAGCGAAATCCGCCCCAGCAGCTAATGCTTTCTTGGCGTCGCCATCTTCAGCCAGTACTAAAACTTTTTGTTCACGACCAATACCAGCCGGCATATTTACCGTACCGCGAATATTCTGATCGGCCTTTTTGGGGTCGACACCCATTTGCATATGCAATTCAACTGTAGCGTCAAACTTTACTGGCGAGGTCTCCTGAACCAACTTCAAGGCCTCATCAACAGCATAAAACTTGTCGCGATCGACTTTCCCTAATGCATCTAAATATTTCTTACCGTGACCAAACTTCTGCACTTTTGGCTTTTTGGCCTCGCCTTCGGCTTTTTTCTTGCCTGCCATATCATTTCTCCTTAGCGGTTCCAACGTTCCGGTCTACCGGAACTCCCGCCTGCCGTGTACCGAAGGTTTCACCCTGGTACTGTGGCGTCAAAGAATATAATTATTTCCCGTTTATTTCCACGCCCATATTCTTAGCCGTACCCTCAATAATTTTCATCGCGGCTTCAATATCATTAGCATTTAAATCGGGCATCTTTTTTTCAGCAATTTCTTTTATCTGTGCCCTGGTCAACTTACCCACTTTCTCCTTATTCGGCACACCTGAACCTTTGGAAAGCCCTGCTGCCTTCTTAATCAGTTCAGCAGCTGGAGGTTGCTTCAAAATAAAATCAAAAGATCTGTCTTCGTAAATAGTAATGACGGCTGGGATCACACTACCCATTAGCTCTTTGGTCCGATCATTAAACTGGTTACAAAAATCCATGATTTGAATACCATGGGGACCCAAAGCCGTACCTACCGGCGGAGCCGGGTTAGCTTTACCAGCTTCGCACTGAAGCTTCACAACTGTCCTAACTTTCTTTGCCATACCCTGTAGAAGATTTTAGAAAATTTTACCTGATTATCGTAAATTCACGACAATTCCAAACTGATAACAACCTTTCACTAACATGGCTATGTCCCTGAAAAAGTAAAATCTAGATAATCATTCTAAAATTCTCTACAGGGCATAACAAGGGATATTATGTACGAGGCCTGTTTTTGTGTCAAGGAGGGCTCCTCCGCTCGGCATGAGCGGAGGAGCGTACATGCTTGCACTGCCTTAGGGCAAAACCCAACCAGTCACTCGCTCGATCTCTTCCTTCAGAGTCGGTTCATCCGTAGCCATCCGAAAGCTAACCTGTCCCAGCTCAGACGCAGTCAACGCCTTTGGGGCAGCGGCCTCCAGCGTTTTGATCCTTTCCAGCATAGCCGCCTGTACAGTAAGTGCTTGGTCGAGATTGGCCTCAAGCCGTGCATTCCTTTCGTAGAGATCCATTACATCCCAGTAGCACTGCCATAGACACACCGCGTACAGAGTGATCAGAATCATCATGGCTAGCATCCAGAAATTATTTGCTACTCCCGACGGCTTTTCAGACATTTCAGACCTCCCGAACGAACAAGTTGATGCTCTAGGTATAGCAAAAACCGCCCTCAAAGTAAATTTGAAGCCCAAAATATATTTTGGAGCCGGAGAGAGGAATCGAACCCCCAACCTACTGTTTACAAAACAGTTGCTCTACCGTTGAGCTACTCCGGCCTGCTGGTGCCAGGGCTAGGATTCGAACCTAGGAAGGCGTAAGCCAACGGTTTTACAGACCGCTCCGTTTGACCGCTTCGGTACCCTGGCATGTTGTTAAGTAAAACTTCACAGCGTGCCCGTTCTTCGTTCAATCTCATCTCGCAATAGAATATCTAATTCTCTGCTCGATATAGATTTCACTTCGAAGGGCAGAATTTGCTTGATTTTATAAAATGGAGCAAATTCTGGAGCCGAGGATGGGAATTGAACCCACGACCTACCCCTTACCATGGGGTTGCTCTACCCCTGAGCTACCTCGGCCTACTTTGTCTTCGCTTCCGCCTTCTTCAGCAATTCTACATAATTTTCGTTCCGAGGATCCAAAATAATCGCCTTCTCGTAAACGTCAATCGCCTTCTTGTATTTTTTTGTCATAAAATACGCCAAACCCAGATTTACCAACCTTGAAGCAATTTTATCATTTATCTCGATAGATTTCAGATATGCCTCAATTGCGTCCTCGTATTTTTCCATCTCGTAATAAAGCAGACCTAAGTTGTTGTGAAAAGTATCATTCTCTGGTTCCAGTTTCAAGGCCTGTTTTAGCGCAGATTTTGCATCCTTGTAATTTTTATCCTGCAAATATACCAAACCCAACTTATTTAAAACACCCGCATCATCCGGCTCCCCAGACAATATCTTCAAATATGCTTTTTCGGCTTTTTTTAGTTCCCCTGCTTCAAAGAAATCATCCGCCTGTTCACGCAGAGATTTTTCCGCTTCCGCCTTACTACCATTTTTGCCATTACCATTCTTAACAGATGTATCAACATCCACCGGTAGCTTCTTGAGCACTATGACTAGCGCAATTACGGTAGCAATAAAAATGACTACTTCCATCTAAAAACACCTTAAAATACGCACTAACTCTACCAAATCTGCCTCTAAAAAACAAGCAGCATCGCCTCCAGAGCTAGGCGCACATTCACATTATCTTCAATTTGTTTCAAACATTCTTGCAGTCGCAAAATATCTAGCGCAGCTTGCGCCTTCATATCTTGCATCAAACTTTCACGCATTACCAAAATGCCAGTTCGCACAAACTGCACGGCATCTTCTCGCACCTGTTTCTTACTGGCCCATTCAAATCTCTCCACCACATCTTTGGCTTTTATGTTCTGCCAAAAATCCACCATGTCTCTAAAATCCGTCCAGGCCTCATCGTCGCCCTGCATTTGTTTCACCCAGCCCAGACTGCCCTGTGCCATTCGCAACAAATCATCACTAGCATCTACCACCAACCGAATTTCTTCGTCACTCAAAGGACCAAACTTTATTACCCGCGCTCTAGATAAAATCGTTGGTAAAAGTTTTGTTTCGTCGTTTACCGTAATCATCAGCAGGGTGTCTTCTCTGGGCTCTTCCAAAGTTTTTAACAAAGCGTTTTGCGCCTCATCACTTAAACGCTGTGCGTCATCAATAATCGCTACCTTATACTTCGAGGCAATTGGCGAACGAGTCAAAAAACTTATCATCCGCCGAGTTGCGGTAATCAGAGGACTTTTCTCTCCCTGCTCACGTACTTCTGCTAATATCTCGCTGAAAACAAAAGTATCGGCCAAACCGTCACCTTGGTGTAAATGTTTAGCCAAAAGCTTGGCGCAGGTAACTTTGCCCACTCCATCCGCCCCCGCAAATACCAAAGTTTGTGGCAGGTTATCCCCTTCCACGACCTGGCTGAGAGTATCTTTCACTCTCGTTTGTCCAACTAACCCCTTGAAATCTACCTTCACTAGTACATTATAGCTCAATACGAATTATCCGCTTCCATTGCCAAGTTTACTAAATCATGGTAGGTTGTAGCCGTATTCCAATCATGGCGCATCAGCGAGGTGAATTATGGGTGAAAGAGCTGATTTCGCGCAGTGTCCCGAATGTGGACAAAAGTATCCCACAGATCAATCTGTGTGCACACGAAGAGGGTGTAATCAGTCGGGGCTAGTTCTCTACCGGCGTCCCCGGTGTACCTGCGGCGCCATGTTGGGACCGCTCAACACCTTTTGCCCCAAATGCGGCAAACAGGTCACTGGCTCCAACGTGCCCGAACCCGTCCCAACCTCGGGTAACTGAACTGATTGCACCACTTCAGCCCTCCCCCGCCCATGGCGGATACGGGAGGGTCTTTCTTTATCGGAACTTACTTGACTGCCAATTTTTTGGCATCCATCACTTCATCAATCAGACCATAGGCCTTGGCTTCTTCTGCCTTCAAGAAGAAGTCACGGTCAGCGTCCTTCTCGATTTTTTCTATCTTTTGCCCAGTGTGCTTAGCCAAAATCTCATTGAGCTGCTTTTTCCAACTAAGAATCTCTTTGGCATGGATTTCAATATCGGAGGCCTGTCCTTGCGCGCCACCTAACACCTGATGAATCATCACGCGAGAGTTCGGCAAGGCATATCTTTTACCTTTTGTGCCACCAGCCAGTAACACCGAGCCCATCGAGGCGGCCATTCCCACACACATTGTCACCACATCCGGCTTCACATACTGCATCGTGTCATAAATCGCCATGCCTGCCGTTACCGAGCCACCTGGAGTATTGATATACAAATAGATGTCCTTCTTGGGATCTTCATTCTCCAAGAAAAGCAGCTGCGCAATTACCACATTCGCCACATTGTCATCAATGGGGCTGCCAATAAAAATAATCCTGTCCTTTAAAAGACGGGAATAAATATCATACGCCCGCTCCCCCGTCGGCGACTTCTCAATAACCATTGGAATAACACTCATAATGCCTCAAAATTAATTACCTATTACTAGCTTAGTATATAACAAACCCCGATATCTTACCCCTCTAGCTGCCCTCGTCCACTTCATCCGGTTTTTGGAACTGTTTGATTTTACCCGGAGCAATATAAACGTATTCTATGACCACCCTTATAAAATCATCTAGCGGATGCACATCAAATGGCTTGACCTCCTTGTCAGAAAAGTGGCTACCCACATTTCCCAACAATCGTATAATGTCAGCGACTTCTGACAGATTAAGAGGTATATCCCCCTTGTCGATGAGGTCCTGGATACGAGTAGCCAAGTCACTACCTGAAGCGCTTCTGTCAATGCAGATTGCCTCCAAAGTTCTCCGCACTTGTCCTGCAAATGCATTCGGCTCAATGTTCTTCACTTTTAAAGCCCCTTGATAGCAGGCTCTGATTTTTGGTGGCACCAGTTTACTATCTATAATCTCCTGGCGAGGGAAAACAAGGCGGCCATGAGTAAAGTTATCTTCGTTAATAAGCGAACCTTGCGACATATCTATCACACCAGCTTTGTAGATCAAAAGCTTGTGGCAGGTTTCACACTCTGCCACATAATAGGTCATAGGCTCTGGGCCAGCCACATCACCCTCCATTGTATAGAACTCCTCCTCACAGGAATGAGCCAACAGCAAACGCTGCGGAGCCGTATTACTACAATGAGGACAAAAAGAAATCTGTCTAATAGTCCTTGCTGTTTTAGGGCTGTTGGGTTGAGTCAAAACCATGATAACCAAAAAATTGATGACCCCAAGGGTATTATATACTTAATCCTCCGTTGGAGTAATTTTTAGCTAAGCCAAAGCTGAATTTGGTTCGACTTCTGGTATAGGCATGTCTGAGCGATAGCGAGTTTGCTACTATACCAGACAGGACCAGATTCCTTTGGCTCTAGAAATTACGACCGGGGTGTCTTTTTCTCCACCTTTTTGGACAAGCAAAAAGGTGGGGCGGATAGAACGCCGCCTAGCGTTCTGGATTCCCGCCTCCGCGGGAATGACGGCTACGCGGTAGCCACTTCCAAAAGCCGATCTATGGCTTTTCTACTTGCAATCACATTCTTCAATCGATCCCTCGAAACCGGCTTACCATACTCTTCCTCAATCTTATCCGCATCTTGTGGATACATGGTTTTCAGCTTCTGGATCTCCTCTTTTATTTCGTCTTCGGTAGCTGTAATCCCTTCAGCTTTTTTAAAAGCATCCAGCGCCAACCCTGCCCGCACACGTTGTTCGGCCTGCTCACGCCACTGGCTTTTTAGACCCTCTTCGTTTTGAACGCCTCCCCTTTTCAAATACTCCTCGAAGTCCATCTTCTGATGCTCCACTTGGTGTTTGAGATCATGCACCATGGCATTGAGCTCTTGGTCCACCAGTTCTTTTGGAATATCCACCTTGGCCTGCTTGGCTAGTGCCAATATCGCTTCTTCTTTGGCTTTCTCATCTGCTCTTTGTTCGTTTTGTTCGGTAATAAATTTGCGCACATCGTCTCTAAATTCCTGCAAAGTTTCAAACCGGCTCATCTTCTTGGCGAAAGCATCATCAATATCGGGATAGTTCACCGCTTTGACCTTGTGCAACTTGATATTAAACATGGCTTTTTTGCCAGCCAAGTCTTGCTTGTGATAATCGGCTGGGAAAGTCACTTCTACGTCCTTATCCTCACCTGCCTTCATACCTTCCATCCCTTCTTCAAAACCGGGAATAAACATCCCATCTCCCACAATCAACGGATGGTTTTTACTTGCTCCCCCTTCAAACGGCTTGCCCTCAATCGTGCCAGCGAAATCTATCTCTGCCCAATCACCTTTTTTCAAAGGTCGCTCGACTTCATTGAACTCGGCCGCACGTTTGCGCATATCTTCCAGCACCTTATCTACTTGGGTCTCTTCCACCGGGTCAACTACTTTTTTTACCTTTATCTTGGTATAGTCGCCCAAAGCTACCTCCGGCAACACCGCCACTTCGGCTGTAAACTCCAGCGGGTCATTGGGACTAGCTTTATCTACGGCTACCTTTGGCAAAGCCACCGGTTTAATATCCGTTTCCTTAACAGCAGTCGGGTAGTGCAGATTGATAGCATCTTCAATCGCCACACTTAGCACCCTGGCCTCGCCTACCTTGGCCATTACTACCTGCAGCGGTGCCTTGCCCGCCCGAAAGCCCTCGATTTTTTCTTGTTCCGAAAGTTTAGCCGCGGCCTTGTCTAATGCCGCGTCCCATTCTTTTTTATCTAAGATAATCTTCAAACTAACACTGCCTTGCTTGGAGGACAATTTCTCTACTTTCATATTTTCCCTAATTAGTCGTAAATAGCACGTCCGAGCTGTTGTAGCTGCTGCTACCTGTCACCAGCCGAACATAGGCAGTATGCTGACCGGCTACGCCTTCGTCAACCGTTGCCTCCAAAAGTGAATTCAAATCCGCAATTTCTTTCACCATAGCCCCGTCCAAATAAAATTGCACTTTTGTGCCGCTCAAACTCTTACCGTAATCAGTCAGATTGGCCGAGAGCTTAACTGGAAAAGTGGTCTGGCTCACCTGATGCATCACCACTGCTATCTGGACATCATCTGCTGAACCACCGTAATACTGGGTGGGAATATTGTTGTAGCCATTGTTCTTGGCCCACTCCAACACGGGGTTTTCCCAATTTGGACTACTAGGTCTTTCGGAGTGGATCTCGGCAAAAACCTTTTCTTCAGTCAGCTCTGCCGGGAAGCTATCTGGAGCCAGTTTGTCCGAAGCAGTTTTTACCACCCGAACTTTTTTGTGCACGTTGTCACTTGCGGTTGGCACATTAAAGCTGGCAAATACTTCTGTCTTGGTTGATGGACTAGCATCAGTCGGCAGCAGGCCGGTTAAAGCATCCACCTCCAGCTGCCGGATACCATTGGGCACTTCAAAGGCCTTATTGGGCATATTCACTAGTGCTCGGCGCATATACGCGTTCCAAATCGGCGCCGCCACATTGAAACCAGCACCGTTTTTCATCGATTCGTTATCGTTGTTACCAACCCACACGCCCGTCACTAAATCGGGTGTGTAGCCCAATGTCCAACCGTCCTGATAATCGTTGGTCGTACCAGTTTTAGCCGCCACCGTCCGACCCGACAAAGTTAGATTAGTCCCCGCACCGAAAAATTTAGCGCGTGCACTATCGTCAGACAACACGTTGTTTATCAAATACGCCGCTTGTGCATCTATCGCTCGTTTTGACCGAGCCGGTTCATTTTCCTCCAAGACCCGACCATTTTTGTCTTCCACTTTCAAAACGGCCATCGTAGGTGTGTACATACCACCGGTAGCAAATACTCCATAAGCTGCAGTCAGCTCCAGCAACGTTACGTCGCCACCTCCCAAAGTCAGAGATAGACCGTATCTCTCTGGATCGGTCAGCGTAGTAATGCCCATATCTTGAGCCGTGTTTACCGTATCTTGCACCCCAGCAAAGGCCAATGTCTTTACAGCCGGAATGTTAATGGAACCTTGCAGCGCGTCCCGAATAGAAATTGGACCACGATAAGCTCCGTCATAATTTCGCGGTGCGTAACCTTGACCAAAATCAGTCGGCACATCTACCAACATCGTGGCTGGGTTGTAGCCCTTTTCAAAAGCAGTCGCATACACAATCGGCTTGAAAGATGAACCCGGCTGGTTCAAGCGCACCGCCACATTAACTTGCCCATCTTCTTCCATATCAAAATAATCCTTGCTGCCAACCATTGCTAAAATCTCACCAGTGTTGGGATCAATAGAAACCAAGGAGGCGTTACCAGCATTGTACTTGGACTTGTTGGCCTCAGCGCGAGCTGAAATCGCATCATCCGCCGCTTTTTGTTTTTCCCAGTCCAGCGTGGTGGTGATCTTTAAGCCCCCTTCTTCCAGCAGCTTCTCACCATACTTATCCGCCAAAAGCTCTTTGACATACATCACAAAATGCGGCGCCCGAATCGACTCTTTCCGAGGTTGAAATTCAACCTCGGCTGCCACTGCATCGTCCATTTCTTCTTTGGTAATATAACCCTGCCGATGCATTTGGGTTAGCACCAAGTCCTTTCGCGCCATCAACAAATCCGGGTTCTGACCATAGGGCGAATACCGCGAAGGCGCCTGTGGTAAAGCCGCCAAAACCGCTGCTTCTGGTAAACTCAACTCGCCTACGGTTTTACCAAAGTAGGTTTCCGCTGCTGACTCTACACCGTACGCACCCGCACCATACGGGATCTCATTGAGATACAATCCCAAAATCTGGTCTTTGGAATAAATTTGCTCTATCTCAAAAGCCAAGATCAGCTCTTTGGCTTTGCGCGCAATGGTTCTGTCCGATGTTAGCAAAGCATTTTTCACAAACTGCTGCGTGATAGTCGAACCACCCTGCACCCCCTTGCCTCTAAGCGGTTGCAGCAGGATACCACGCAAAAAGCCAGTGACATCAAAACCACCATGATGATAAAAATCTTTGTCCTCAATCGCGATTGTGGCCTGTTTAACCATATCTGGGATATCCTCAAGGGCCACCGTCGTGCGCCGCTTTTCATTGAAAATGTCATACAGCACAACTCCATTGCGGTCATAAACCTTAGTCGATTCGGTCGCTTCATAGATTACCAACCGCGACGGGTTCGGCAATCCAATCGAAAAGGCCGCCATAAAGAAACTAAACAAAAACAACGCCGCCACAAATACGGCCAAAAATAGCTTCGGCCAGGTATCGATCCCCCATCTCGAAGTCCAACCAAAAAGCCACCGCTTGGTTTTTCGAGCCAAACGCCGGCCATACATCCGTCGTCTTACCGGACCATAAGGATTTTTGCCAAACGGCATTAATTCTGACATGAAGCGCTTCGTTTACAAACCCTATTATAACAGGTTGGACTATTTTGGCGTCCTCTCGCTCTGAAAACCTGCCGGGTCATAGGCTTTTTGCTACAATAAATAAGTTACTAATATTCTTAGCTGATGACGGACAAAAAATCAATCGATTCTCTCCTGTCTCGACGTGTCGCCGAGATCGTAGGCGAAAAAGAACTTAGAACCAAGCTCAAAAGCGGCCAACCGCTTCGGATTAAACACGGTGTCGATCCCACCACACCAGACCTGCATTTGGGATACAGTGTGAACTACCTCAAAATGCGTGAGCTCCAAGACTTGGGGCACACCGTTATCTTTCTCATTGGCGACTTCACTGGCCGCTTCGGCGACCCTACCGACAAATCCCAGGCCAGAGAACTGCGCGACCCCAAAACCGTAAAAGACCTAGCCCAAAATTATATTAAACAGGCCTTAACCATCCTCGACCCTCAAAAAACTGAGATTCGCTACAACAGCGAATGGTACGACAAAATGGATGCCGAAGAGCTTATCAAACTGATGAGTCACTTCACCTACTCACAAATCTTTGAACGAGACATGTTCCAAGAGCGACTCAAGCACAAAGCGGAAATCGGTTTTCATGAACCCGTCTACCCGATTCTTCAAGGTTATGATTCAGTCATGCTAGAAGCCGACCTGACTGTCATCGGCACCGATCAGATTTTCAATGAAATGCGTGGCCGTGACCTCCAACGCGACTTCGGTCAGAAACCCCAGGCCATCATCGCTGTGCCTTTATTGGTGGGACTAGACGGCAAACAAAAAATGAGTCAATCACTAGGCAACTATATCGGTATTCGAGAAAGCGCGGATGAACAGTATGGCAAAATTATGTCCTTGCCCGATGAGCTCATCTACACCTACTTCGAAATGGTCACCAATGTCTCCAACGACGACTTGGCCGCTATTAAACGTGAGCTCAAATCTGCCCAAACTAATCCACGTGATCTTAAAATGCGGCTGGGACATGAGATCGTCAAAATGTACTGGGGCGAAAAGGAAGCCAAAAAGGCCGAGAGTAATTTCGTTAATGTTTTTCAGAAAAAATCCACCCCTACCGACATCCCCGAGATAAAATTAAAAAAACCTACCCTGCTGGTAGATCTGCTAGTAGACAACGACATGGCCGCTTCCAAATCGGAAGCCCGTCGTTTAATCGAGCAACGCGGTGTGCGCATTGACCACAAACCCGTCACCGATACCAATTACTTAGTCGAGGGTACACCCGGCACTATCATTCAGGCCGGCAAACGCAAGTTTATCCAACTGGGCTAGGTTTATAGGTTGAAGAAGTTAGCAAAAACTCCTCTTACATTCCGAGCGGTGTTGTTACGAACCCGTGTTTGCATCGTCCGCTTAGCTTTCAGACGCATAGCTGGAGTTTTTTCTTTATAGAAGCTCATCCCCGCAAAATCGATGACATTCTTCTTCATGGTACAAGGTATTAGGTTTTATATTCCCCTCATACCCCCATTGCTTCTATTATACTACAAAAACCGTCTCTGGTCAATGATTTTATGGCTCTGGAAGCCCATTTTTCGCATTTCTACACCTATACACCCTCCGCCTGAGCTTAGAAAAATGCCATAATGAAACCATGCTTAAAACCACGGACGCTATCGACCAAATCACCGGTGTGGGGCCGGCTCTGGCTCTAACCTTAAAAAAGAATGGAGTCCAGACCGCAGAAGATCTCATCTATTACTTCCCCCGCAAGTGGGAAGATTTAAGCCACCTCTCCCCGATTGCAGAGGTCAAGGAAGATGAAAAGGCCACCATCAAAGCCACCTTAAGCAACCTGAAATCTTTTCGCTCCCGATTCAAAAAAATGAGTATCGTCCAGGGGATAGCCACGGATGAAAGCGGCATTATCAACCTGGTCTGGTTCAACCAGCCCTACTTAAAAACCTCACTCAAACCAGCCCAAGAATATTTCTTGACCGGACAGGTCAAAAAAGGACAGCGTGGCTTACAACTTGTCTCGCCTACGGCCGAGGCAGCCGATAAAACCCCACTCCATAGTGGCAAGATAGTACCGATCTATCCCGAGACAGGTAAGCTAACGACCAAAATCTTGCGCCGCCTCATCAGAAATGTTCTTCCGACCATCCGAGACCTTGCTGACTATCTTCCGGACCAAGTTATTCATCAGCACCACTTCCCTCGTCTACACACTGCCTTAGAGGCCCTGCATTTTCCCACCGACGAAGAAGCACTCCAGGAGGCGAAGGATCGGCTTAGTTTTGATGAGCTGTTTCTAACCCAGTTAGCCGTTCAGTACATGAAGGCCAACTATTTTAATGAACCAGCCACACCCATCAAAATGAATGTAGATTTAATCAAACAGGTTCTAGCTGGTTTGCCTTTTACTCTAACTAATTCGCAAAAGTTAGCCCTGCATGAAATTCTGCAGGACCTAGAGAAACCTAAGACCGCCAACCGCATACTCATGGGTGACGTTGGCTCCGGCAAAACAATTGTGATAGCCGTTGCCGCCATTGAAGTCGCTAAAGCCGGACTCAAAACCGCCATTATGGCGCCGACCGAGGTTTTGGCCACGCAGCACTACTACACCCTCAAGCCAATCTTAGACAAACAGAGAATCTCTCTGGCACTTATCACTCAAAATGAGACCATTGGTGACACCACAGCTGACATTATTATTGGTACCCACGCCCTTATCCAAGAAAAGGTTGAGCTCAAGAGTTTGGGACTGGTCGTCATTGATGAACAACATCGGTTTGGCGTTAAACAACGTGAAGCTCTAAAACAAAAAGGCATCTCGCCTCATTTTATTACCCTGACTGCCACCCCAATCCCGCGCACCTTGGCCCTCACCATATTTGGGCATTTAGATATCTCAGTCATTCACACCAAACCGCTCAACCGCAAACCCATCATCACACAAAGTTTGACGTTCCAACAAAAAGATCTCGCCTACCAACGTGTTGCCAAAGAGCTGCCCACCCATCATCAGGCCTTTGTGATTGCCCCTCTTATTGAAACCAGCGAAAAGCTTAGTGCCCAATCGGCCACCAAACTATTCAAAGAAGTGAGTGCTCGCTTCCCTACGGCCAAGGTTGGCTTGTTACACGGCCAACTTGATGCCCAAACCAAAGCCACTACCATGCATGATTTTAAAACCGGCCGACTTGATATTTTGGTAGCTACCACGGTTATCGAGGTCGGCGTCGACATCCCCAACGCCACCGTAATGGTAATCGAGGGAGCAGAAAGATTTGGTCTAGCCCAGCTCCATCAGTTACGCGGCCGAGTAGGCCGCAGTAACCTTCAGTCGTACTGCTTCGCCATCCCCAGCGAAGCTAGCGACGAAGTCACCGAACGCTTAGACCTCTTTGCCAAAACTCTAGACGGCTTCAAACTAGCCGAGATAGATTTACAGCTGCGCGGACCCGGCTCTCTATTTGGTTTAGCTCAAAGTGGCTTTATAAAATATCGGCTAGCCAATTGGACCGATGCCGCAGCTATTGCTCGAGCCCAGAAGGCAGCTTGTGGACTAATCGAACAAGACCACGAGTTAAACCATTACCCCGAACTAAAAAAACGCATTAATATAAAAGAGATGATAGCTCACCGCGAATAAAATGAAATTGCACGTTACTGGAGGAATGCTCAAAAACCACACCCTTGCCACCCTACCGACGCTGCGCCCCATGATGGAAAAAGTGCGCAAAGCGCTTTTTGATATATTACAAGACCGAGTCCAAGACGCGGCGTTTCTAGATCTATTCGCAGGTAGCGGTGCGGTTGGCATCGAGGCCCTTAGCCGAGGGGCCGATCGAGCTGTCTTTATCGACCACGACCGCGACCATTACAACCTCATCAAAAAAAATATTACTAAGTTAGGCCTAGATGAAAAATCCACCGTCCGCATGATGCGTGTAGAGGACTTTATTGATGCCAATGAGTATCCCTACGATATCGTAGTCGCCGCTCCTTGGTATCAAGACACGCTCGACATCACTGGCTGGGAAAAGTTGTTGGCCGCCAACGGTATTTTGGTTATAGAGCATGAAAGTCAAACTGAGCCCCCCACTGCTACCACTTTGCACATAATCGATAAAAAGCGTTATGGAGGAACCGCTCTCACCTTTTATTCTGCCGAAAGAAAATCTTGAGTCAGATTTTTTCACAAAATACCGCTATCCCTTGTTACTGTTTTTGATAGCCGGTTTAGCAGTCGGCATCTATTTGGTTTTGACTCCACCAACTAGCCCACTAGACGAAACAGCCCTGGTAGTCGATGAAAACCAAATTGCGTCTAACGCCTCGGCCACACCAATCAGTAGTCAGATCGTCGTTGATATTGCCGGTGGCGTTGCGGCTCCGGGAGTTTATCATTTACCTACCGATAGTATTATTGAGGATGCCATTACCAAAAGTGGTGGGTTTAGCACCCTAGCCGACCTGAACGAAATCGCTCGCAGCATCAACCGAGCCGAGCTTGTAACCGACCACAGCAAAATTTATATCCCCAAACTCGGTGACAATAAAATTGTTTACGTTAATCCCTCTGCTAGTCCAGCTTCGGTCAATAGCGCGTTAATCAACATCAATAGTGCCACCAACACTGAGCTTAAGACACTGCCTGGCATCGGAGAGATAACCGCTCAACGAATTATTGACTATCGCCTAGAACATGGTAGTTTTAGCTCGATTGACGATATAAAAAATGTCACTGGTATTTCCGATAACAAGTTTGCACAGATAGAAGAATTGATCAGAGTGTGATTGTATAGTTAAAATAAACGATGGCGCGGTGGTGAAATTGGCAGACACGCCAGGTTTAGGGCCTGGTGTCCGCAAGGATGTGTGGGTTCAAATCCCACCCGCGCCACCAAAGGTTAGTCCTTCTTGCCGTGTACTAAACTCGGTTTTAGTACTGCGGTCTCGCCCACCAAGTGGAAAATTTGGCCGTTTTTGGGTATAATGTGGGCATTCAAAGAGCAAATAGCTCTTTAACAAAAAAGGGTCGAGTGAATTTATCTACGCGCGTATATAAATAAAAATACTGGGGACTTTCATGACAAACGATTTTCTGACTGTATGGGGTAACGCAGTGTTAAACCCATTGCAGGACATCTGGGGACGTTTTTTGGTCTTCTTGCCAAACTTGATCGGCGCCATTGTCATCTTACTGATTGGCTGGGTAGTCGCAGTTGGCTTGGATCGTTTAGTTACTCAGATCTTGCGTCAGCTCCGGGTGGATGCCGCTTTGGCAAAAGTTGGTTCCAAGACCTTGTTTGAAAAAGCAGGGTTCAACTTGGATGTTTCCGACTTTATCGGCGCTTTGGTCCGTTGGACCATTTTGTTGATTGCCTTCTTGGCTGCATCCGACATTTTGGGACTTGCCAAGGTTACTGATTTCTTAAATCAGATCTTGGTCTACATTCCAAACGTCTTCGTGGCTGTCGGTATCCTGTTGATCGGTGTCCTGGCTGCCCACTTCTTCGCTGGTCTTATCCGCGGAGCTGTCGGTGCTGCCAAAGTGCATTCTGCGCACTTCTTAGCTGCTGTAACCAAATGGGTAATTTACATCTTTACCATCTTGGTTGCCCTGAATCAGCTCGGTATTGCCGCTGCTATTATTGACCGTTTGATTACCGCCATCTTCTTCCTGATTGCTTTGGCTGGTGGCTTGGCTTTCGGTCTGGGGGGACAAAAAGTGGCTGCCGATGTGCTCGATGATATCCGCAAGGATTTCGGACACAAGAAATAATCGTATTATTTCACGATTACAAAAAGACCCGCCTGTTACAGGCGGGTCTTTTGGTTCCAGATTAAGGGGAAAACGAGGGTATGTTTTCCCCTTAACGCTCGTGAGCAAAAGCCCATTCCGACACATCGGAACAAGCTCGCTGCTCCCCTTTCCACCCTTATTTACAACTTCCCTAATTTTACTGAAGTCGTTCTTGCCTTGCCATCACGCAAATAATGTACCGTAACCGAATTGCCCGGTGCAAAGTTTTGTAAAACCGCCGCGAGACTGTGGTCTTCGGTAATTTTATCGTCATTAATTGCAGTGATGATATCTCCTTCCTGCAAACCCGCCAAATCTGCGGGGCCACCAGATTCCACCGCCTCCTGGCCGCTATCGCCTTTGGCGATGAGCGCACCTTCGGTCACGTCCACATCATTTAGGGCGGCGATCTCTTTTGTCAGATGAATGTAGCGTACACCCAACTTCGGGCGCACGATTTCGCCACTTTTGAGCACTGAATCAAGAGCGGATTTCACACTATTGATTGGGATTGCAAAGCCAACCCCGGTGGCAGTTGAATCTACCGCCGTATTGATACCCACTACCTGACCGGAGAGATTGATAAGTGGACCACCGCTGTTACCAGGATTGATAGCTGCGTCAGTTTGGATTACACCCTCTAGTCGCTCACTGCTGCCCAAACCATCTCCGGCAGTAATCACTCTACCAATACCGCTGACAATGCCCGAGGTGACAGTATTTTGATATTCACCCAAAGCGTTACCAATCGCTACCACCTTTTGGCCTAGCACCAGCTTATCTGAGTTGCCCAAATCCACTACCGGTAAATTATCTGCTTGAATCCGCACAATCGCCAAATCCGCCACCGGATCGACTGATACTATTTCCATATCATATTGTTTACCGTCCGCTGTTAGCACCTGATAAGTTGCATTTTGAGACGACACGACATGCTTATTGGTAGCGATTAAACCATCAGAGCTAATAATGAAACCGGTGCCCCCACCTTGTGCTTGATAAGTACCACCAAACAAACTTCTGACCGTTTGTGTACTTACAATGCTCACCACGCTGGGAACCACCTTATCGACAGCGCTAATAGTTGCCGACTCTTCTTCCAAAGTTATTTGTTCACTTTTGTTTAAAACCGTCGTTGGGTTCACTGCACCACCGAACAAATTTATGCCAATAATACCGCCGATGATACCAGCCACTATGCTCACTCCTAAAAATGGTGCCCACTTGCCCCAATCGATACTATCACGTACCGGTTTTGGTTGATTGGATGGATTGTTGAATTCTTCCATAAGCTTACCTCTTAAATCTATTAATTTTATCCCGAGTGGAATCGAAGAACTGCCTTCAATCCCCCTATTCTTATCCGTATAAGTTCTCCAATTATAACGCAAATCCAAACTTTCAATGGCTCCCTGGCCGCCAAAGACCGCGGCACGCGGGTAGGCAAATCTTGAGCCATTGAAAATATATAATAAATCTTCCCCGTTGGAGAGATTATGCACTAGTCCAACGTTGAATTTGGTTTGGTTTCTGACTAAGGCATGTTTGATTCCGGTTGCCTTAATTATTTATAAAATGGTTACCGGAAGAGTTTGCTGCTTTGTCAGACAAAACCAAATTCCGTTGGCTTGCATTAATCTCGACCGGGGTGTGTTTTTATCCACCTTTTTGCACATTCAAAAAGGTGGGCTGGGTCAAGCGCTAGCTTGCGCTTGTGCTACTGTAAAATGAATAGCCAATCAAAAAGGAAAATCGCCACTAACAAAATCAATATCAAAAAGGCATACTCTACCACCACCTTCACCGTTAAAGTTCCTTTGGTGTAATGCATAATAAAGTCCACAAACGCATAAAACAAGACCGTAATCAAAAAACTTTTGAAAAAGACACCCCGGTGCCATGATGACAAAACCCACAAAACCTCCTCCAAAACCAATAATGTCACCAATGCGTAGAACCATCGCCGCAGTGTCATCCCCCCACCCTCACGCCAAAATCTTAAGTAGACCGCCAACAGAATCTGCATCCCAAAAACCAACATAATCACCCACAACTGTAAATTATAAAAATCGGCTATGGTCATCAGCAGGCCAGACACCAAGAAAAAGGCCACTAAATCTAGGAAGTTAAGAAATGAGAAGGCCTGCACTGGCCAGTTTTCTTCGCTTTCCCAAAATTGTTGATACAGCATTAATACTCTAAACAGCACTATCATCAAAATAAGCATCGCAGCATGGTACTGCCATAAACCCACCAATGAAAACACCGCAAAACCGACACCTGCCGCTGCTAACCATAACAGCTCCGCTGGCAATCCCCACCATGTTTTCCAATCCCGACTTAAGCCCACATGCCACCAAGCCCCCAACCCCAGCACGACCGTTCCCAAAAGTAACCACCAAACTAAATAAAAAGGTAGAAAGTAAACCAGCTCAAGCACCGCTGCGAAAAGTACAGCGGTGATGAGTGTTTTTCGATTGTGCCACAGCCACTCCGTGGCTTGTTTCTTCATATTTTATTCTGCATTACTGCCCACCACCAGACGCGCGTCTATACCGTCCCCCAGAGTCACACTTTCATCACTGATAGTAGCTTCCACAATATCAGCCAAGCGTTTCACACCAGCGCTAAAGCTGGTACCACCATCGCTATCATATACTACCGAATCAGTGAAGCCACGCGTAGCGTTGTTACCGACCTTAACAATCACAAATCCGGCCTGCTCTAACCTATCGGCTACGCGACCAGCTAAGCCAGTAACATTAGTGCCATTCAGCACCTCGATTCTGAGCGGCTCTGTAGTAGTTTCTTCCTCGGTTGGTACACTCCGCTCTAATGCCTTAGTCACAAAAGCTGAAATCTTGGAATAATCATCATCCACTGGTTTGAGCACGTACATGCCATCTATCTTAGTACCGTACAAAAGCCCCGCTGGAGTATCATCGAATACTTTGCTCAACATATTAGTCGGATCAAAATCTTTTACCAACTCAAGCACCCGTTTGACTTCGCCCTCCGTCAAATTAGTTGAGAAGTGGTTCGCCACAATTTCCTGAATATCAGTTACTTTTGTAGGAGCAGTCAAAAGCTCTAGTTCTAATGCTTTTTCTCGCAGAGCCAACAATACCTGCTGCTGACGCCGCGCCCGGTCGAAATCGGACGTGGTCTTTCTAGAACGAGCATATTTCAGGGCCATCTCACCATCCATGGTGTAGGTACCCGCCTTTATGTCTAAGGTTTCGTAACCAAAATTCGCAGTTGGATAGTACGGATCCACTAAGTCCGTTTTCACATCTATCGTCACCCCACCCAACTCATCAACAATCTGCCTAAATCCTGCAAAATCTACCTTGATGTAGTACGGGATATCCAGACCTAAAAGCTCGCCTACGGTATCCATGGCCAACCCAGCTCCGTCACTATCTTTGGCCTCGCCAGTTTGATAGGCAGTATTTATCTTACTCATGCCGCTACCAGGGATATTCACGTACAAATCCCTAGGCACAGAAAACAAATTTAAAAAGCTGTCCTTGGTGTTATAACTCGCCACCATAATAGTGTCGGTTAGCTCTGGGCCATCCACACTATCATCCGCACCTGGATTACCCAAAAGCAAAACGTTTACCCGACCATCTGTTTCGCCAACCAGAGTAGTCCCACTACCGCCAAACAAACCAGACAGCCAACCAACGTTATTCAAGTCCAGCCCGACGATGGCTGCCCTAGCTGCGAACCAACCAATCGCCAAAAACACAACCACCGCGCCAAACACAAACAAAGAACGTTTGGCATTACCCGTCCGCCTTCTCACACGCAACCGACTACTAGATGTATCCATAGCTTTTTCCTCCTCCACAGGAGCACTGTCTTCTCTCTGAGACTTACGGTTCACTTTCACCTTGCGGCGACCAGCGGAACCCTCCTCTTTGATCCTAACCATAGTGGCTTCCTCTTATAAATTTTTAGCAAAATATACACTACAAATATAGCATAAAGAGTTTACCACAGGCCAAATTGCTTTTGTCTGCACCTTGCCAGTAAAATGATAATGCATGAGAAACATCTCGCCTTTTAATCAGCCCAAACAAACTCTCTACTTCGTACTAGGAGCTGTGTTTGTCGTCGTTATTGCAGGTTCAGTTGTGGGCTTAAATCAGGCCGGATTTTCATTCGCCGAGGCCGTAAACAATCTGGGCCAGGCCTTCTCTCGTATCGGCGGAGCCGATTTGGTAGTTACCGTTCAGGATCATACCCTACCAGCCGACGGCAAAAGCCAAACTATCATCTATGCCAAAACTGTCGGCAGCCAAGCGACTATTACGGCCAGCCTGCTCCAGGGTAGTGGCACCATCCAAAAAGCCACGTCAGACAATTCCGAGCAAACCAATTTTCTCTACACCGCTGGTTCTCAATTGGGAACCGTCGAGATTCTCATCCAAAGTGGTAGCTTACGCCAAAGTGTAACAATCCAACTAGCCGAAGCTACCACCCCCGCCGCCCCTGCCATCGTCTCACCGGTCGACGGCAGTACCATCAGCGAATCGTACCCCATCATTTCCGGCACCGGACCCGCCAATACAAAAATTATTATTACCAACAATGGCAACCAAAACACCATCGCCCAAACAGACGAGTCGGGCAATTTCAGTATCAAGTTAACGAAGCCACTTTATAATGGCCAACACACCTTGGCCGCCACGACCATGAATGAGCTAAAAATCACTAGCCCATTGAGTAACTTAGTTACCATTACTGTGAAAACAGCACCAGCCAAACTCGACACCAAAAACATCCGAATCTCCCCCAGCCCAGCTCTTGCCGGAGAGGCCTTCGGCGTTTTTGTACCCGCATCACTTAATGCCAGCCGTGTTGTTATAGAATTTGACTCTCAAGAATTTGAACTATTCGACCATAATGAGTCCAGCATCTTTACTGGCACCTTGCCCGCTCCGCTTGAATCCGGAGTGTATTTTGGTAACATTGTTTTGACTGACGAAGCAGGCAATTCCACTCGCTTTGAAGAGGCCCTGCGCGTCCCAGTACGAACATCTTAGACACCTTGACAAAAACATTTATTTAGGATATCATCACGGAATCGTACGTTTAAACTAGATACCGCTAAAAACGCCTGATATCACCTATCGGCGCATAGCATATCACTTAATCAACGACTATTAGTAAATCACCTCGCTCCGGCTTTACCAAGCTGTCCCAACGTCTGCGCAGCCGCAGCACACATCCGTGGCGTAATGTAAAACCGGGTTCTAAGGCAACACGCCCCCGAAAGACCACCAGCTCCCTAAAAGAGCTGGGCTTTGCTGTACATAAACGGATTCCTCAAATTCACGTTGAACCACGTAGATTAATGCGTTCGCTTCACAGTTTCGGTAGCCATTGGGCCATTATCTTAATTGCCATAGCCGTTGTCGTTAGTGGCGCTACTCCACGCCAAGCCGCGACTGCGGTGGGCGGTAGCCCTGACAGCCGAGTACATTACCGAACTATCGCCGAACTGGCTTCTATCGAGTACTTCAATGAGGATGTTGTGTACGACGAAGTCATCTTTACTGTTGGTGATAACAATGACTATATTTTCAAAACTGGCGCCACCGCTACAGTCATTAGTCGCAACAACCGCAAAACTACTATTGAATATACCGTCAAAAGCGGTGAATCAGTTTCATCTGTAGCAAGCGATTTCGGTTTAAGCCCAGACACCCTCCGCTATGCCAACAACCTTTCCGGAAACACTCTCACCGAGGGTCAGGTACTTACCATTCCTCCGATCGATGGCGTTTATGTCGCTGTGAAAACCAACGACACCCTCTCGACCATTGCCAGCCGATACAAAATTTCAGTTGACGAAATCATTAAATATAATGGCATCAACAAAGACGAGCCCATCCATGCTGGCAACAAGCTTTTGATCCCCGGCGTCGTGGCACCCAAATCATCCAGTGGTAGTGCTTATTCTCCAACTGGCAACGCCTCTACTTTGCCCGCCTTCAATCCGTCAGCCACCAGCGGCCAATTTATCTGGCCGACCACTACCTTAACCCACTACATCTCTCAGGGATATAAATACTATCATAAGGCCATTGACCTCAACCGACTTAACGGCTGGGGCATCTATGCATCAGCTAGCGGTATCGTACGGACTTACGCCACACGTTATGGTTACGGCAACTATATTGATATCAACCACGGCGACGGCTGGGTAACCCGGTATGCTCACTTAAGCGAGTTCAAAGTTAAGCCTGGTGATTACGTTCAACAGGGCCAACTTATCGCGATCATGGGCTCTACCGGCCGCTCTACCGGACCTCACTTGCATTTCGAAATTCGCTACAATGGAGCACCGCTTAATCCTTTGAGCTACCTACCTCAATAAACAATCCGTTTGGTGTTTTTTAGAGTATGTCGCACAATTAAAGTGGGCTACTTTAAAATATAAATATTGCCCACTTGTATCCCCGACTTGATTGGGGAACCGTCTGTCGTGGCTGCACTTAAAACTCACATTCAGGACTTTCTCGACCACCTGGAGATAGAAAAAAATCGTTCTCCACGGACTTTGGATAACTACAAACATTATTTGGAGCGCTTTGTGGATTTCGCCAAAGGTTCGGCTATGCCTAATATTACCCCCGGTCAGATCTCTTTACCTCTAGTCAAAAAATACCGACTCTACCTAAATCGTTATCAAGACAGTCATACTGGTGCGGGCCTAAAACTTTCCACACAAAACTACCACCTTATCGCTTTACGTGCGTTTTTGAAGTATCTATCAAAAAACGATATCAAAACTTTAGCCGCCGAGAAAATTGAGTTGCCCAAGATGCCTTCTCGCACCGTCGACTTTTTGGAGATGGACGAGTTAGACAGAATCTTTAATGCTATCCCCAAAGACAACCAGCTTCAAAGTTTACGCGACTACGCCATTCTCTCCACTCTCTTCTCCACTGGTCTACGCGTTTCAGAGCTAGCCGGCCTGACTAAAGGTAAAATCAACCTCAACCGCGGCGAATTTATGGTTCGAGGTAAGGGCAATAAACCTCGCATTGTCTTCTTGTCACCCGAAGCCAAGTCGGCTCTGCAAAGATACTTAGCCAAACGCAAAGACAATGATGACTACGTCTTTGTCTCTCATGGCAGCAACCAGGGTGAGGCAGGTTTAACACCTCGCTCTGTCCAACGTATTATTCAAAAATACGCGACCAAGGCCGGCATAGTGAAAAAAGTCACCCCCCACACTCTACGTCACTCTTATGCCACCGACCTGCTGATTAACGGAGCCGACATCCGCTCCGTTCAAGCCATGCTCGGTCATTCTTCCATCACCACCACTCAGGTCTACACTCACATTACCAACCGTCAACTAAAAGACGTCCACCGCGCATTTCATAGCAAAAGAAAATGAGCGTCCTGACATAGGACGCTCACTCTAATCCTCGAGGTGGTGTAGCAAACTACCACCCACGCTATGTTGCCGCGACCCGACGCCAATAGCGGATTTGTGGCGTGTTTTCAATCGGCAGACCATAGCGGAAATAGAGCCGGAGGCCAGTTGGCGTCATGCACACGAACTCGCACCCGCTAAACTCTGCCAGTAAATCCGAGCGCCTTGCCATCTTCCACCGCAATACCGCGTATATCAGCTCCACTGCGTTATAATTGGATACATCGTCGGCCGTGGATCCCGACAACTCCATAATCTGTGGCCGTGACGGTATCGGTTTCAAGACGGATCGGAAGAAGAATTTTTCCGGCACCTGGGGGAGTTCTAGTCCGACCCTCCGCCGATACGAAAAAGCATGCTGCGCCTCCCACTCATCAATGATCTTCTCGATGTCATGGTAACGCATATCAGCAGGGCAAATCCACAGTTCGCCCCGCTGTGCAGTCGACCATTGCACTTCGATGTAGCCCGTGGGGATTTCGGTAAAGTACAGACCCATTGTCTTCAATTGGCCCAAGGCCTTTTCTTCTCTCTCCACCCACTCTTCACGGGTCATTGGACGCGAGCGATGCTTCAGACCATATCGGTGGAAATACAGAAAGTCCAACCACCAGTTGACTATCATCTGCCACATACAACACCTCCGAGGGAATGTACACTCCCCCAAGTTTTGATGTCCGCAGCATAGTGGAAAATAGGCCTTCAGTCAACAAAACCCAACGGCTCACCCCTTGAGCCATTGAAAAATCTTCTCCTAGGGTTTCGACCATCAGAGGAGAAGCGTTCTGAACAAACAAAATCAAGCCATCTGACTTATGTGCTTAAACGAAGTGGTTCACTAATAAGCCAGAAGTGAAGATTTTGGTATGTGAATAGCTTCGACGACTGGTCGACGACTTTGCTTACTTTCCCCAAGAGGAAAGTAAGACAGGGTCAAGCGCCTGTTTGCGCTTACAATTCAGCCATCACACTCAGCGACTTCGCCCGCACCTCCATCGCCTGCTCTACAAAGTCAGACAAAACAGCCGATGTTTCACGTAAAATCTCATCTGGCATACTTACTTTGGCTACATCCAACAAAGGATACCTTTTTAATAGACGCATAAATTTTATCGTGCTTGGGCTTACTGCTCTAGCAAAGTCGTCCTTGGCTAAATCCACGCCCTGAACTATCCCGCCCAAAAACACAGAAAACTTGAGCTCCTTGTCTTCTTTCAATGGCTCACCGCTCACCACACTTTTATGCAACTCTGGTACAAATCCCAAAACCAGCAACATTTTCATTTCAAAATAGCTTTTCACCAACAGCACACTCGCATCGTGATACTTCAAAAACTGCAGCGTATCTCGCAGCAGTTCGAAGCTGCCTTTTATTTCACTCTGCTCCTCAATTAATTTATCAACCAGCTCACAGCAATAGTACATTACCCCAATCGTTTCTAAGGGCGTCTGGTCGCCCACAAACCTTTCCACCGTGACGGCAGATGTCACAACATCAAAATTTTTCCCCTCGGCCAACTCCAGCTCATTGTAGGCAAACATATCAGTAAAACCAGCTAGCTTGGCTCGGGGTTTTCTTACCCCCCGTGCCACTACCCGCAGTTTGCCCCTGTCTCTGGTCAAGATAGTCAAAATCCTGTCGGCCTCGCCCACATTGATTTTTCTGATAACAATCCCAGCGGTTTTTATGTTTGCCACACTTTAATTCTAGCAAAGATGATAAAATAAAATGGTTATGGAAGGTAAAATCTATACCCGACAAGGTGATGGGGGTGACACATCGCTTTTTACTGGTGGCAAAGTCAGCAAGATCAACCCTCGCATCCAGGCCTACGGAGCCGTGGACGAATTAAACTCTGCCCTAGGAGTAGCCCGGGCTTTCGCTACCCATCCAGACATAAAAAAACTAATTTTCCACATCCAAAACAAGGTCATGAATGTGGCCTCCCTCCTCGCCACCAAGGAACCCCCTATGCCTCATCCTGACCAGGCCCTCCCCCAGATTTACGAACGAGACATCGAGGGCTTAGAAAAAACCATCGACCACTTCAGCGCTCAACTGCGCGCACTAACTAGTTTTATCGTCCCCGGCAGCAACAAATCTGGCGCCCTCTTAGATGTAGCACGTACTACCTGTCGCCGAGCCGAACGCGCTTTAGTAGCTTTGATGTATCAAGAAAGCATCGACCCAACTCTCTTAAAATTCCTTAATCGTTTATCCGATCTGCTGTTTGTCATGGAACGGATTGAATATCAATACGAAAACGCCCAGGAAAAACTCTGGACTAAATAAAAGCAACTCATGGAATCACCAGAATCAAATATTATTGACCTGTCGGAGTTCCGCAACACCGAAGAAACTAGGACTCCCCGTAACCCCGATGTTGAGCCAGCGGACACCAACGAGATAATCGAATTTAAAAAACCTGAACACCTCCCCGAACCAGACAAAAGCTCTCAAGAGCAACCTTCAAGAGACATTTTGCTACTCCGAGTTCTTGATCAGCAGCTACAAAAGCTGGCCACACCTGAACTCGTCTGGCAGATGGGTCGATTAGACATATTCCTTGATGAGCTTCGTCCTACTAGCAGTAACGACACCATCGCCATGCGCCGTGCGCTGGTGAAAGAATATTCCACCGCAAAGTTGATATCCAGTATCGTAGAGAGCGATGAATCTAACTGGCAATCACACCCCACTTTCTATCAGGCCGCTCTACGTGAACTAAGAAAACGAGGTCTGCCTTTCTAGAACCTCGAACTGGTGGGCGTACCTGGACTCGAACCAGGGACCTCAGTCTTATCAGGACTGCGCTCTAACCAACTGAGCTATACGCCCGTTTCTTTGATAATAGCAGATTATCAAAAAAGACGCTGTCTATCAATGAAATCGGCTTGCTGATATAATCTTTACATGAGTTTTCTATTTTTCGTTGTGGGGGTTTTTGGTGGGGTATTAATAATCATCTACCATAAAAAACTTGCCGAAGCTATTGGCTTTAAGATAGGATGGGCCGAGAAATACTTAGGCCCTGGCGGCACCTACACGGCTTATATTATCTTCGGTCTAGCCGCCATCATCCTGGGGCTACTTCTTAGCTTCGGGGTCATCAGCTTAGGATTCTAGACACTACGGGCCCGTGGCTCAGTTGGTAGAGCGCCTGCTTTGCAAGCAGGAGGTCAGCGGTTCGACCCCGCTCGGGTCCACCACATATGTCTACTAAACTAATGATTAGCCAAAAAATCATCTCTATCCCGCCGACGTATTTCTATGTCTGTATCATTTTTAATTCGCTGCTCGTCTTCTGGCCCCTGAACCCAATCTTTTTTTATCCAGCAAACCTCTTTGGAGCCCCACTTGTCCTACTGGGACTTTATTTAGTACTAGCACCATATTATCAATTCAAACGCAACAATACTCCAGAGAACTTTGGTAAATCCACCTGCACTGTAACCGACGGCTTATATAAATACTCAAGAAATCCCATGTACCTCGGTGCCATCGTGCTCCTCATTGGTTTCGCTTTATTGGTTGGGGACTTGTGGGGATTCTTATCTCCGGTTCTTTTGTTTCTAGTACTGAACTTTATGTTTATCCCTTATGAAGAAGAAAAAATGCGACGAGAACAAGGAGAGTCGTATCTAAGATATAGAACCCGTGTGAGACGTTGGATATAAAACCTTTTTACCCCTACACTCTAAATAAATAATCTCATTACACCGTTTAGTTGAGAGTGCGATAGTCGCTTTAAGACCTAACTTACACAAAAAACCACCCGCTTGGGTGTTTTTGTTATGCACTTGTCCAATCAAATAGTACTTCGATAGCCCGTGTCTCGATTGCTCGAGACCGACCAATGTTTCTTTGGTAAAGAATGAATTCCCTCTCCCCTTTTATCAAGGTTTAAGGAAATTAATTATTCTCCCTAGAAAGGAGGTGTTCCATCCGCACCTTCCGATACGGATACCTTGTTACGACTTCACCCCAATCACTAGTTTCACCTTCGGCCCTTAAAAGAGACTTCGGGCGCCCCTAGCTTTCGTGGTGTGACGGGCGGTGTGTACAAGACCCGAGAACGTATTCACCGCAGCATGGCTGATCTGCGGTTACTAGCGATTCCAACTTCATGAGGGCGAGTTGCAGCCCTCAATCCGAACTGAGACCAGTTTTGATGAGATTAGCTCCATCTTACGACTTCGCAACCCATTGTGACCTGGCCATTGTAGCACGTGTGTCGCCCAAGGTATAAGGGCCACGCTGATTTGACGTCATCCCCACCTTCCTCCATGTTAACCATGGCAGTCTCGCGTGAAAAATACAACACACGATAGGGGTTGCGCTCGTTATCGGACTTAACCGTACATTTCACAACACGAGCTGACGACAACCGTGCAACACCTGTCACCGATGTCCAAAAGGAGGGTCATAATTTCTTACGACTTTCATCGGGATGTCAAACCTTGGTGAGGTGCTCCGCTTAGCATCGAATTAAACCACATGCTCCACCGCTTGTGCGGGTCCCCGTCAATTCCTTTGAGTTTTAGTCTTGCGACCGTACTCCCCAGGCGGGATACTTAACGCGTTAGCTTCGGCACTGAGGGGGTCGATGCCACCAATGCCTAGTATCCATCGTTTACGGCGTGGACTACCGGGGTATCTAATCCCGTTCGCTCCCCACGCTTTCGTCCCTGAGCGTCAGAATCGGGCCAGTTGAATGCCTTCGCCTTTGGTGTTCCTTCTGGTATCTACGGATATTACCCCTACTCCAGAAGTTCCATCAACCTCTCCCGACCTCTAGGCTTACAGTTTCCGACACACTCCCTTGGTTGAGCCAAGATCTTTAACGTCAGACTTATAAACCCGCCTACGGACCCTTTACGCCCAATAAATCCGGATAACGCTTGAACTCTACGTATTACCGCTGCTGCTGGCACGTAGTTAGCAAGTTCTTATTCCTGAAGTACCGTCATAATCTTCCTTCAGAAAAGCAGTTTACAACCCGAAGGCCGTCTTCCTGCACGCGGCATTGCTGCGTCAGACTTTCGTCCATTGCGCAAAATTCCTCACTGCTGCCTCCCGTAGGAGTCTGGGCCGTGTCTCAGTCCCAGTCTGGAGGGTCACCCTCTCGAGCCCTCTATCGATCAGAGCCTTGGTAAGCCTTTACCTCACCAACAAGCTAATCGAACGCAGGCCTCTCCCAAAGCGATAAATCTTTACTCTCACGAGACCATCGGATATTATCCCACCTTTCGATGGGTTATGTCCGACTTTGGGGTAAGTTCCCACGCGTTACTCAGCCGTTCGCCATGAATATAAATTCATTCGACTTGCATGTGTTAGGCATGCCGCCAGCGTTAATCCTGAGCTAGGATCAAACTCTCAATAAAATGTTTGAATTAGTTTTGACTCTTGGTCAAACACCAGAGTTCTAAATCAAATTAGAATTAACGGACTATCTAAGTACTATCTGATTGGAAAAGTGCCTTCATCTTTTAAGGGTAATCAACACAAACCCTCCTCCGACATGCGGAGACGGCGGGTTCCCGAGCTAAACATTTAGCCCATGGAAAACGGGAAACCTTGACTAGAACTCCTTTTAAAAGATTACTTTTATATCTACGAAGAACTATATAGCCAAACCTTCTCTCTGTCAACCCTGTAGAAGATTTTAGAAAATAATGCCTTCGTTCTTAAAACCACTCCCTATCACAAAGGTGAGGACAAGGAGATGCCCAGTTGCCCAAAAGAGGACCGACCCGCATTATTTAAGAACGTTTCTAAAATTCTCTACGGGGTCAACAAGTAAAAAAACAAGAAGCCGAACCCACCTCATGTGGGTTCGGCTCTTTTTTGTCCCCTGCTAACAAGGTTCATGCATACTCCTCCATGCCCATCTTGGCCGCCATCTGTCGGGCCTCTCTGTCCCGACCGCAATTGCCACAGTGCTTCGGGGTCAGAGGAGCACCAACCAGCTCTGCCCCACAGGCAGGACAGATGTCGCCAGCCGGACGGTTGTCCACCATCGACTTGCAATGGCGACATTTTCTCTCGCCGTGTTCGGTGTAGAACTGCCCAGAACCACAGTTCCAGCAGTACGTAGCCTTGCCTGTCAGCTGTTGTGCCGCAGATGGCGGCTGATACATTGTCCCGCGGCCGCCGTTGCCCTGCCCGTTGCCACCTGGCTGATGATGATACATCGTCGTAGCCCCGCGTGGCAGCATCGCTGACGGCTCATCTGCAACCCTGGGGCGATAGACCTCTTGGTCTGTAAATCCCGGCCACTCGTTCCCCATATCCGGAATCCGCACCAGCGCCAAGAAGATCTGCACCGCCGCCATCGCCAGCAACAGCGCACCCAAACCCTTCCCAAATGCTGGCCAGATGGCTATCTGGCTGCCCGGGAATTGTGCTGACAGCTGTGTCTCCATGAAAATAGTAGCCGCCAGCAGATACAGCGCTACAGGCGTCACCCCAAAGAAGGCACCTGACCGCTGCTTTGTCCAGAAAGCCATGAGCGCCAACAGAAGCGCTAGGCAGCCCAGCACCAGGAGAAAGCCAAGGGAGGTTCCAAGTGTTGCCGCCTGACCCCACCCGTCTGTGATGCCCACCCCCAATGGCGCCAATACAGCTCCAAAGAAGCCATACCACGCCAATGGTTCTGCGGGCTTACCATACATGTGGGCATTATACTGGACCATCAAAAAGTCCACGCCCACCATGCCGCCTAGGCCTAAAAGCCATAGTGCCGGTCGGTTGAAAAATGCAGCAAAAAAGTCGCGCATTTCAGCGCACCTCCATATATATGTTTCCTAATTGTGGGGTACCAACAATACTAGGATGTGTTGGTAGAGATGTCAACCACTAATTTCTGACACCACAGTTTTATCAACAGCTTTGGGTTCAAATTTAGTTTTGCGCTCTTTTTCAGTTACCCTAAATCCAATGTATTTGCCCAGCATCAAACGGGTCTCCGCATCAATCGCCGGAATCGAACCAAAGAAAATTCCCGAGATAGGTACCAGTACCCACTGCAAAACCATCTCGAGCCATTTGGCTTTACCATACTGCTTGGGTTTGTGCGGGATTAGCTGCATTGAAATAACCGTCGAGATAATAATTCCCACCCAAGTTAAGCTCAACAAATCGCGCGCCAATACCGGCAAATGGTAAGCCAAAATCGAACTTCTAAAATCTATGTTCAAAAGTATTGGCATCCAGCCCCCCAAAGCGATAAGCAGCGAGGACGTAGACCACGACACATGCCCCTCAAGCATTCTAAATGGATGGATAATCCGCTGATAAAAAGTTAACTGCCCCCTAGTGGAAAAGAATTTTTGCATCGCATATGGGAAATGCTCTATGCCATATGCCCAGCGCTGTTTTTGCAGATACTGCGCCTTTAGAGTTTGCCAATAGCTCTTGCTAAGCACCGCGTCCATCGACACCGGTGTGAAAATCGGAATTGCTTTGTGATTTCCGTTATAAGCATAAAAGGCACGGCAAGATTGCTTGGAGTCCTCGCTCACCACGGCTCTGTCCCAGAAATCAATATCCACCAAGGTTTTCAAGGACATGGCCTGAGCCGAAAAGTTCACTAGCCGATGTGGACGAGTAGATTCTATCATCTGCCAATAAGAAGAGCCAAAG